>JBGSKP010000201.1:0-11632 GCA_041741175.1 Thiocapsa sp.
CCTGATCTCAAGCAGCAGCCTGGGCAGTGGCAATGCGCCGGCCTGCTCGACCGGCGCCTGTTGCCCCGGCGGGATGTGCGGTCTGAACTGATGTCGCAGCGTTGCGTGGCCGATCCGGCCGCGCAACGCCTCTGGCGGAGCAGGCGACTTGCTTGCCATCGTGCTGTTGCGGTTGACCGTTTGGATTCAACCGAGCACCACCTCGATCTCGATGACCTCGCCATCACGGACTATCCGCAAGATCACCTTTTCCCCGACCTGATGCGCGTCCAGCATATCCAGCAAGTGCTGCACCGAATCAACCTTGCGATCATCCAGTGCCACGATGATATCTGCCGATGCAAGGCCCCCGTCCCGCGTGACCACAGCAGAGCGTAAGCCCGCCCGCGCAGCCGAAGAGCCCTCCTGAACGCGCAGTACCACAACCCCGACAAGCCCGCTGTTATCCAGCCATCGACGACTGAGATCCTGATCGGAAATGATTCCGAGAGTCGGCCGGACGTAACGCCCATAGGCGATCAGCCGCGGTACGACACGATTGATGGTATCGACCGGAACAGCAAAGCCGATGCCGGCAAAGTTTCCGGAGCTGCTGAAGATCGCCGTATTCATGCCAATGACACGCCCGGCACTGTCGATCAAGGGACCGCCTGAGTTTCCCGGATTGATCGCCGCATCGGTCTGAATCAAATGATCGATCGTCCGTCCCTCGGGCGAGGGAATCGTCCGATCGAGCGCGGAGATCACGCCGGTGGTCAGCGAATAATCCAATCCGAACGGATTGCCGATTGCAAAGACCTTTTGTCCGACCCGCAGATCATGACTGGATCCGATGGCGACCGGCAGCGGCCCCGGCGCGCCGGTCCCGATCCGCAGGACCGCGATATCGTGCTCCGGACTTATCCCGACCAATGCCGCCTCGTAGACACGCTGATCGGGGCGCCGCACATAGGCCGCCTGCACGTCTGCCACCACGTGGTAATTGGTGACGACATGGCCATGTCGATCCCACATAAACCCTGAACCAGTCCCGTGGGGAACCTCCAGCAGATTGCGCGACAGCACATCCGGCACACGTCCGGATGTGGTGATGTAAACCACCGAAGGACTGACCGAGTCGAAAATGGCAATGGTTGCCTGCTCATCGGCAGCCAACTCACCGCGCGCCAGCACCGCACGCGGCTCGGCCTGATACTGGATAAAGAGACTCTCGATCCACGGCCGACTTGCCAAGGCAAGCAGGAAGAAGATGACGAACCAGAACAGGAAGCGGCTGAGGGCGAAGGCGTGCATGAGTGCGCTGCGGCGATGGGTCCGTCCACATTGTAACAGCTCCCCGGAAGGGGCAGCTGTGAGATCGTGGCCTGGTTACGCGTTCACGCCATCGCCTTGTCCGGCTCGTCGGGTGGAATCGGCCAGGCCGTCAGGATGGCCTGGACCAGGGTTGCAAGCGGAATCGCAAAGAAGACACCCCAAAAGCCCCAAATCCCCCCGAAAACAAGTATCCCGACGATAATGGCGACAGGGTGCAGATTCACGACCTCCGAGAACAGAAGCGGCACCAACACATTCCCGTCGAGCGCCTGGATGACAAAGTAGGCCACGGAAAGCCAGATGAAGCTCGACGTCCATCCCCATTGGAACCAGGCCACCAACAGCACAGGGAAGGTCACGACGGCGGCGCCGATGTAGGGCACGATGACTGAGAAACCTACCAGCAACGACAGGAGCATCGCGTACTTCAGCCCGAAGCTGTAGAAGACGATGTAGCTGACCAGCCAGACGATCAGAATCTCCCACGCCTTGCCTCGAACATAATTGGAGATCTGGCGATCCACGTCTTTCCAGATCGCGTTCACAATGGTGCGATGTTTCGGTAAAAATCGATGGAACCACTGGATAATCAGATCCTTGTCCTTCATGAAGAAGAACACCAGCAGCGGCATCAGGATCAGGTAGACCAGGATCGTAATGATGCCGACCACGCTGGCAAGCGACCAGGACAGCACCCGCTGCCCGAACATGACCGTCTCGCCACGGATCGCATCGATCAACTCCGCCACCTGGGCTTCGGTGACCAACTCCGGATAGTGCACCGGAAGATCCAGCAGCGCGGTCGTGGAGACCGAGATCATCGAAGGCAGTTGCTGCACCAATTCGGTAATCTGACGCGACACCAACGGCATGATACCGAGCAGGACCAGGGCGACGAAAATCAGAAACGCCAGATACACCACAATCACGCCCATCAGACGCGGCAAACCGCGCCGCTGAAGCGCAGAGACCAGACCTTCGAGTAAATAGGCGATGACAATGCTGGCCAATACCGGCATCAGCATGTTCCCCATGGTGATGAGCACGGCGAACAGGATCAGCAGCAGAATTGCCAGAAAGATAATCTGAGGATCGGAGAAATAACGCCGAAACCAGTCTGCAACGATTTTCATGGGGTCGAAACCTAACCTTCCGAATGGTGTTTGGTGCGGTAATCCTGGTAATAGCGGGCAAACAGGGCTTCCAGCTCGTCGATGACCTCGCTCGCCGCGCGGCCCTGCAGGATGTGGGCGGACATGAGCGCCGAGGTTTCGTTGAGCATCGTCCCGCGATCGATCATCTCGTAGGTCAAGGACAGACGCTTGATTGCCCCCACCACGCTTTCATCGGGTGGGCGCGGCAGCGGTGCAGGATCGCGAGGACCCTGGCGCAGCTCCGGCTTGGCCGCACCACGCTGCACGAGAAACTCGGCAAAGGCGAGTAGGGCATCGCGGTCGGACGGCTCAAGCGTCTTGAACGCACGCAGGAGACGACGTTCCTGCGGCGATCCCTGCACGCGGTTCATCATGGGGAAACACCTGCTGGGGTCCGTAAGCAGGGCGCACACGCACACGTAAAGATGTACGCGGACATGAACGCAGCGGAGCGGTTAATCATCTGTGGCATCGTCGACGCGGATCAGGCGTTATGCGTGCGGCAGTAGGCGCGGGCAAACTCGAGCAACTCTTCCATGACACGCAGCCGAAACTTCTGCTTCTGATGAACAAACGAGAATGGACGATCCAAGGGCGGATCCAGATTGAGTGCGACCAGGGTTTTCAGCTTCAGCTCCTTTTGAATCGTCGCACCCGACACGACCGACACACCCATGCCGGCCTCGACGGCGCCCTTGACTGCCTCCGGACTACCGAGTTCCATCGCGACCTTGAGCACCGAATGGCAATCGGTCTGGAGTTGAAGGTAATCATTGATGACTTCGCGTGTCCCGGAGCCTTCTTCCCGACAGATGAAGGGGTACTCGAGCAGTCGCTCGAAGGTCACGGTTCCCTGCGCGGCCAGCGGATGAGTCGGCGGCACAATCGCGAAGAGTTGATCGCGCTTGCAGTGCTCGACCACGAGGTTTTTATTGCCGACAGGTGCCTCGACCACGCCCAGATCGATCGTATTGTTCTCCACCATCGACACGATGCCGTCGCTGTTGGAGACCTTCAAATGGATGATCACATCCGGGTAGCGCTCTTTGAAGTCACCGAGCAATGTCGGCAGCATGTACTCGGCGATGGTGGTACTGGCGCCAATCGCCAGGGCGCCGCTGATCTCGCCGGTTATCTCCCGAACCGCATTCCCCATCTCGGCATACAGTTCGAAGATTCGATCGGCAAACTCGAATGCCGTTTGTCCCGCATCCGTCAAACTGATTCGGTTATGCGTCCGGTCGAACAGACGCGTGTTGAAGTGCTCCTCGAGCTGTCGCACCTGAAACGTCACGGCGGGCTGCGTCATATGCAGCACCTCCGCAGCCTTGGTGAAGCTCAGAAGCCGAGCGACGGTATGAAAAACCTGGAGTCTTCGATCTGCCATCCCGGACAACGTGGAGGATCACTGAACCTGAATACGTGATGCTTATATCACAGCAAAGGGATCTACCGGTAGATCCAACCGACCCGCCCGGACCCGCCCCGTCATCGATGCAGGCGTGTCCTTGAATGCAGCGCACCGTTCGACTCTGCACCGTTCGACTCTAAGGATCTGCACCAGGTCAACACTTCCGCAACAAGTGCTGGATAATTGTAGCGCATTCACCTAAAGTCGCGCTCACAAAAGCAACGACTATTGTCACGACGAGGAGCCGTCAACATGAGTCACCAAATTGCCCGCATCATCGCGACCATCGTGGCCGCAGGGTCAGTTGGCGTCGCAAGCCAGTCTGTCGCGTCGGGATTCTCGCTGCCTGAAGCGTCCAGCGCCGGTATCGGCCTGACCAATGCGTTGGTTGCCAACCCCGAGGAGATCGGCGCCTTCGCCTACAATCCCGCAGCAATGGCCTTCCACGACACATCCAGTGTCGCCTTGGGTGCCGTCATGATCGGCCCGAATTTCAGCGTGCAGACCGCATCCGGCAATCATGACAGTCAAGGCGCGGATTGGGCCGCGGGTCCGATGATCCAGGGTGCCTTCCGCGTGAACGACGACTGGCGGATCGGCTTGGGCTTGACGGCGCCGTTTGGCCTGGAAACCCGCTGGACGGACGGGACATTCCCGGCCTTAAGCGGCACCGTGCGCATTCCGGTGCCGCCACCGCTGGATCCAAACGTGCCGCGCGGACAGCCGACCACCAGTAAGCTCGAGGTGCTGGACCTCTCGCCGACGGCCGCCTATCGCGTCAACGAGAATCTCAGCGTCTCGGCTGGCCTGGACGTTTACTGGGTCAGGACAGCTCAGCTGGACTCAACCGCCGGTCGACTGAGCGGCGACGGCAGCAGTCTAGGGTTCAATCTGAGCGCCCTGTACCGCTACGCAGCCTGGAGTGTCGGCGCTGCATTTCGCTCCAGCGCCACCGTCGGGCTTGAAGGCGACTACGAACCCTTAAGCCGAACGCTGGTGGCGATCGGCCGGATCCCGCCCGCACAAAGCGCAGAGGTGGACGTCGATCTGCCCTGGCGCCTGCAGCTTGGTGCGCGCTACGAAATCACCGATGCACTGGCTGTTGAAATCGACTGGACGCGCACGGGCTGGAGCGAGTTCAGCAAGCTGGAGGTTAAAGGCGAAAATACCGGACAGCTCATCTTCACCGACACCAACGATTGGGATGACAGCAACGCCTATCGTATCGGCGCAACCTACCAGCTTAGACCGGAGACTCAACTGCGTTTCGGCTATTCGTATGACGAAACCGGCCAGAGCGATGCCCATTTCAGCCCGCGGGTTCCCGACAACAACCGGCATCTCTTCGGAATCGGTGTTGCCCAATCGCTCGGCAACGGATTCTCGCTCGAGGCTGGATATCTGTATGTCAAGGCCGACGAGCGCACGATCCGCAGCAACGTCCCCTATGTCGGGGGCGACGTAAACGGCACCACTGCGGTCAACGGCAATTACGAGATGGACGCCCATTTGATTGGAATCGAGGTCAGCATGGCGTTCTAAACCGCCCCGAATGGCCGAGCTCTACTTGAGGCTGACCAATCAAAACGCCGCCCGATGGGCGGCATTTTGATTACCGGCGAGACAATCTGATCAATGAGATCGCCTCGACCATAACCTTTGCGACTGCACCAAGAGGCCACGCCCGGATGAAGCGGGCGCGCCCCGTGCCGGACGCAATTCAGATATAGAGGCAGATATCGCTTTGGCCGGCAAACTCAAAGAATGCCGCGGCGCCCGCGTACTCTACACCATCAATGAAATCGGCCGTGTCCATATCGAACAGATCCACGGTCATCTGACAGGCAATCAGCTTGACCTCCGCCTCCTGACACAGATCCCTCAACTCATCGACACTTGCCACACCCTTGTCCTTCATCTTTTTCTTCATCATCGCGGTCATCATGCCCTGCATCCCGGGCAATGTCAGACCCAGGACCGGAAACCACTTATCCATCCCCATCGGCATCGGCATCCCGGGGTTGCCGAGCGGCGTGACCTCGAGAGTGAGCTTCTTTTTCAGGAGCTGCAGCCCGTAGAAGGTGAAGAAGATTTGCGTCTCGTATCCCAGCGCCGAGGCGGTCGAGGCAAGGATAAAGGGCGGATAAGCCCAGTCGAGCGAGCCTTTTGTAGCAATTATGGCGAGTTTCTTTTCTTCCATCGGGTCCTCCTCGTGGCGGCGTGGCTCGTGGTGCCATGGCTCGTGTTCACATGGCTCGCGGCTCACATACCTCGCAGGTTAAGTCAATCGGTTGGATGAGACAGCCTGGCCGATCAGCACTTCTTGATGAGGAAGTGGAACTTACCGCCGTCTTCCTTGGATTCCATCAGCTCGTTGCCGGTCTGCTTGGCGAAGGCGTCGAAATCCTTGACCGAGCCCGGATCCGTGGCGACCACATGCAACACCTGGCCGGCGGCCATCGCGTTCAGGGTCTTCTTCGCACGCAGAATCGGGAGCGGGCAATTCAGGCCGCTGGCGTCGAGCTCTTGATCAAAATCTGCCATAAAGCACCTCTAGTTAGGTCGTGTTTTAGAATATCAGTAGACACAAGAATTCGGTTTTATAGGCGAAACAGGTCGAAAAGGCAAGACTGGCGACGGGGCTGATCGGTCGGTTGCACAGTGCGCACGACCCGAACGCGGATGACTCACGCGATCGGGTAACCGTGCCGCGCCCAGGCGATGATGCCGCCGCGCAGATTCAACACCCGGTCGTAGCCTTGCTGCATCATGTAGGCGCAGACCTGATACGACCGGGCGCCACTTCGACAGTAGAGCACAACGTCCCGCTCCTTCGGCAACTCACTGATTCGGATCGGAATCAGATGCATCGGCAGATGCAGGGCATCCGGGATTGCGCCTTGGGCGATCTCTGCCGGAGTGCGCACATCCACCAGCAGGATGTCCTCGCCGCTCGCGATCCGTTGCTGCAAAGATTCCGAATCAATCTCGTTGATCACATCGCTGTCCTACCACAAACCTAAGTATTTAAGTATATTAAGGACTTTTAACGGCTAACTCAACGACCCTCATCGGGCGGCGCACTTCACACATGACCATGGATTTCCTTCCGATCTTTCAAGACGTCAGGGGTCAGCCCTGTCTAGTGGTAGGCGGCGGCGCCACGGCGGCGCGTAAAGTCGTCAGCCTGCTGCGCGCGGGTGCGGCCATCCGCATCGTCGCACCCGAGATTCTGGACGAGCTGGCGCAGAAGGCGGACGCGGGCCAGATTCGCCACATGGCAAGACGGTTCGAGCCGAACGACATCGCGGGCAACCGGCTGGTCATCGCGGCGACCGATGACCGCGAGGTGAACCGGCGTATCGCCGAGCAGGCGAACGCGCTCGAGATCCCGGTCAACGTCGTCGACGACCCGGATGCCTGCACCTTCTTGCTCCCCTCGATCGTCGATCGCTCGCCTGTGGTGATCGCGATCTCCACCGGCAAGGCATCGCCCGTGCTGGCGCGGCTCCTGCGCACGCGGCTCGAATCCATCATCCCGGCCGGCTACGGCAGGTTGGGAGAGTTGTGCGCCCAGTATCGCGATCGCGTCAAAGCACGCTTCGTCGAGCAGCGTGATCGCCGCCGATTCTGGGACCGCGTGCTGGAGGGTGCCGTCGCCGAGCGGATCTTCGCCGGCCAGTTTGCGGAGGCCCAGGCCGTAATCGAGCGCGAGCTGGCGCGCGACGCGCTGGCCTCCGACATGGGCGAGGTGTACCTGGTCGGCGCCGGTCCCGGTGATCCGGATCTGCTGACCTTCCGTGCCTTGCGGCTCATGCAGCAGGCCGACGTGGTCGTCTACGATCGGCTGGTCGCCGAGCCCATCCTGGAGATGACGCGCCGCGACGCGCGTCGCATCTATGTCGGCAAGCAGCGCAACCACCACGCCATGCGGCAGGAAGAGATCAACCGGCTGCTCGCCGATCTGGCCAAAGAAGGACACCGGGTGCTCCGACTCAAGGGCGGGGATCCCTTCATCTTCGGGCGCGGCGGCGAAGAGATCGACACCCTGGCCGCCGAGGGCGTGCCCTTTCAGGTGGTCCCGGGAATTACCGCTGCTGCCGGCTGTGCCAGCTATACCGGCATCCCCCTGACGCATCGCGACTATGCGCAATCGGTGACTTTCGTCACCGGCCATCTCAAAGACGGCAGTATCAACCTGAACTGGTCGGCGCTCGCCCAACCGAGTCAGACGGTGGTTTTTTACATGGGATTGGCGGGCCTGCCCATCATCGTCGAGCAGCTGATCGCACATGGGGTGTCCGCGACCATGCCCGTTGCGCTGATCCAGCAGGGCACGACGCACATGCAGCGGGTTTACTCCGGCACGCTGGAGACGATCCTCAGGCAGGTCGAGGCCGATCCCCCGGAGCCGCCAACCCTCATCATCGTCGGCGAGGTGGTGAAGCTGCGCGACAAACTGAGCTGGTTCAAGGCGCCGGATACGCCGCACCTCGGTGCGACTACGCGCGTGGTGAGCTAAACCGCATCCGGCGTCGCGAAGGGGGTTCAGTCGGGGCGATCGGCCAACCGCTCTTCGGTGCCGGTAATGAGTTTTTGAATGTTCGTGCGGTGACGCCAGAACAGCAGGCCCGAGATAACGAGCTGCATCCCGATCAGAACCTTCTCGGGCCAGAAGGCCCAAACGATCAGGGGCGCGAGCGCCATCGAGATCAGTCCGGAGAGCGAGGAGATCTTGATCACCTTGGCGACAAACAACCAGATGGCCGCCACCGCGAGCCCGATCGGCCAGAAGAGACCGAATTGCACGCCCAGGGCAGTGGCGACGCCCTTGCCGCCGCGAAAGCCGAAAAACACCGGGTAGAGATGGCCGATGAAGGCCGCCAGGCCGATGCCGGCCAGCACGGCCGGGCCGACGCCGAACAGATGCCCGACTACCATGGGGATAAGGCCCTTGAGGCTGTCCCCGACCAGGGTGATTCCAGCGGCCTTTTTGCCGCCGATGCGCAGCACGTTGGTGGCGCCGGGATTATTGGAGCCTTGCGTGCGCGGATCCGGAAGCCCCATCAGGCGACAGACGATGATGGCGCTGGAGACCGAACCCAGCAGGTAGGCGGTGACGATGAGAAGCGATGCAGTAATCATGGGCCGCAATTGGACATGGGAAGCCGTTGCAGGTCAAGCGGACGCCGCGGCACAATCCGCGGACACCAGCATCCCTGGGCGACGCACACCCGCGCTCGACCAGCAGCCGATCATTCCGAAACCCAACAGGCCGCCGATGACCCTCCCCAACAGTCTCAACCGCGTCCGCGCCAACAGTCGTGAAGATCTTAATCGCAGATTGCACGCGACGACGCCCCTTCAGCCAAAAGACGCGGTTTAACATGGACATCGTTTTTATCCGCGGTCTGCGGATCGACACCACGATCGGCATCCACGACTGGGAAAAACGCATCCGGCGCCCGGTCGTCTTGGATCTAGAGATGCAGAGCGACATCGCTGCAGGTGCGGCGACCGATCACATCGCCGATGCGCTCGACTACGAGGCCGTGACGCTTCGCCTGACCCAGTTCGTCTCGGAAAGCCGCTTCGAGCTGGTCGAAACCCTCGCCGAGCGCTGCGCGGCCATCCTTCGCGATGAATTCGGCGTGCACTGGGTGCGGCTCACCTTGAACAAACCCGGCGCGGTAGGCGAAGGCGTCGATGTCGGCGTCGTGATCGAGCGGCTCAGCTAGGCCCATTCCAGCGTTCACCGAATCACCATCGCGCAACCTGACCCGAAGGTGATTTCCGAGAACGATCGTCCCTGGCAAAACCGAATGAAGCCACCTCAACCATCGGCACGAGGCTCGCCCGCGCAAACGCTGATCCTTGACACCAGCCGGTGGTAGGCACCGCCGGGTTGAGCGCGGGCAAGCCACGCGCCAACGCCGCTGAACCCCGAACCCCTACCCCCCTACATCGATCAACACCTCGTTACGCCGCAAAAACCCCGGCGTAAGGGGATCGTTATAGTAGGCGTAAACGGCCGGACCCTGGGGCGTCAGACCGCGCGCAGCCATCCAGTCACGCAACGCGGCCTCCTGCTCGGCAAGCGCCTGATCCGAGGTCGAACCGCTGAACCGAACCGCCGCGCGACGCTGGGCCGGGATCTCACGCAGGCGCACATCCGTGCTCCCCGGCTCGGGAAGCGCATCCAGACTGTAACCAGACGGCATGATAAAGCGGACTGACCAGGCGCCCTCGCCGCTCGGCGACTGGATAACCGGGGCCGTCATCGCAATCGCCCCGGACGTCGCGTCGGTCTGCTCCTGTGGGCGCTGTTGCGTCACGGGCGCCGTCATGGCGATCTTCTCGCCGCCGCGCTCCTTGGCGAAGATGTAACGCGCGAGCGGGCCAAACCCGGCGCCAAGTGCTTCGCGTCGCTCACCGGCGCGCGTGGTTTCGGCGACCACCAGTGCCGGATAGTCTCGAATTTCAAAGGCCCCATCGGTTTCAACCGCAACATAGTCGGGTGTCTCGACGTTTTGGACAATGAAGACGAACACGCCGATCGCGACGACAGCGAGGACCACCAGAGCGCCGATGATAATGAAGACCGTCTTCATGACTCACCCCGCGACGCCAGACCACCGATCAGCAGCAATTGGTTGACCAGTTCGCCCGTGTCGTCCGCCTGATCGGCCCGCTCGGCGGGGGTCCAGGAGTAATCCGACTCCAGACGGTAGGAACCGATGAACTCATACGGCACTGCGCCGCCCCAATCGGCCGGCGCGAGCATGGAGAAAAAGGGCTCGCCGACCGCCTTGCGATACAGATGATAAGTGCGGCCCGGGATGCGCTTGAAGGCGCACTGCGCACGCGTCAGTGCCTGCTCCTCTTTGGCGTCGGTCAAAACCTTCCGGGCTTCCTGCTGAAGCAGCTTGATCTGATCGGCGATGACCCGAAGTTTGGCGCCCGTGCGAACGCTCAGCATCGACTCGGCTTTTGCCACTTCGGCGGCAAGCTCCCCCGAATCGAAAGCCGGGGCCAATCGGCTGACGGGATAGGGCGAGCTGTGCGCCGCATCGCGATGCAACAGACCTTTCTCGTTCTGGTTCATGGGGTCGTCTCTCTGCTTGGTCCCCCGCCATCCTCGCGAGGATCGTTTATCTGTTCGCTATATAGTGTCGCACTTCGCAAAGCACGACCGAGACCTGAGCATGAATGATCAACCCACGATCACAGACCCGCTGCGTGACACGGCCGAAGCCATCTCGTCGCGACTCGCGGCGCAGATCCGCGGCGAGATCGCCGCCGGCGGCCTGCTGCCCTTCGACCGCTTCATGGATCTCGCGCTCTATGCCCCCGGTCTGGGCTATTACGTCGCTGGCGCGGTGAAATTTGGGTCATCCGGAGATTTCGTCACCGCCCCAGAGATCTCGCCGCTCTTCGGGCGTTGTCTGGCGGTGCAGTGCGCCGAGGTGCTCGGGCAATTGGGCGGAGGCGATCTGCTTGAGCTTGGCGCGGGCACCGGCGCACTGGCCGTCGCGATCCTTCGGTCCCTGGAACAGGCCGACGCCTTGCCGGAGCGATATCTCATCCTGGAGCCCAGCGCGGATCTGCAGGCCCGCCAACGCAGCCTGATCGCGGAGCGGATCCCGCATCTGGCCGCGCGCTGCTCCTGGCTGACCCAGCTTCCGACCCGGCTGCGCGGGCTGATCATCGCCAACGAGGAGCAGGCACTGACGCGTGCGCAGTGCGCCTTCAA
>JBGSKP010000202.1:0-1552 GCA_041741175.1 Thiocapsa sp.
CCAGCGAGGCCGCCACCATCACCCCGAGGCTCTCCGCCGCGCCGAATTGCGCAAGCACGTAGTAGCCCTGCAGACCCAGCACCATGCCGACGAACAGCCCGGAGACGCCGATGATGAGGATCGAGAGCACGCCGATATTGAAGACCTGAGCCACGAGCAATCCGGGGTGCCTGAGAATCTCTCCGACGCCTAGCAGCAGGCGCGCCAGCAACAGATGCGCGCGCCCCAAGCGCTCAAGCCAGGCCAGCCCGCTGCGACCCAATCGCGCCAATCCCTCAAGAAGCATCAGGCCACACCCTTGTCCAGCCTTTTGGCCAGCCCCTTATCCAACAGGTCATCGGCGAGCGACCGCGCCGGGTAATGAAAGCGCACGGGCCCGTCCGGCATCCCATCCATGAACTGCCGAACCCATGCCGAGCGATCAGCGGCGATCTGCGACGGCGTTCCCTTTGCAATCACCTCGCCGTGCGAGATGACATAAATGTGATCGGCGATGCTGCTGGCCTCGGCCACATCGTGAGAGACCAGAATACTGGTTAAGCCGGCCGCAACATTGAGCTGTCGGATCAAGGTCACCAGCATGCCCTTGGAGATCGGATCCTGTCCGGTGAACGGCTCATCGTAGAGAATCATATCCGGGTCCAGCGCGATCGCGCGGGCAAGCGCGACACGGCGCGCCATTCCGCCCGATAGCTCGCTCGGCATCAGGTCGCGCGCCCCGCGCAGCCCAACCGCTTCGAGCTTCAACAGCACCAGCTTGCGCAGCATCGAGGGCCGCAAATCGGTATGCTCGCGCAGCGGGTAGGCGACGTTATCGAAGACGTTCAGATCGGTCAGGAGTGCACCGCTCTGAAACAGCATCCCCATGCGCCGGCGAAGCCGAAACAGCTCCGACGTCTTGAGCGTTTCGATCGCGTCGCCGTCGATCGCGATACTGCCCGAATCGGGACGAAGCTGCCCCGTGATCAGCTTGAGTAACGTGGTCTTGCCGGTGCCGCTAGGGCCCATCACCGCCGTGATGGCACCCCGGCGGATATCCATGTCCACCTGATCCAGGATCACCTGCGAGCCGCGGCGGAAACACAAACCGCGAATTTTGACCAAGACCCTATCGCGCTGATCAGATTTTACAATTTGGTCAGATTTTACAATTTGGTCAGATCTTACGGTTTCGTCAGATCTCACGATTCGGCCTCAACCACGACAGAGTTGGCTGTGCTGTCGCGACGGTGTTCAGATCCGCGGATGGCGGCTCGGATGCGCCAGCCACCGACTGTGCCTCCGGATGCGCATCGCACGGTTAGGTGGCGTCGACTTCTCATCATGCTCGGTCGCTGTCGGCGCTCTGTCAAAACCCGGCATTGTGGCGAGCGATGGCCGGAGCGTCAACCTAGACCGAGCAACTCAGCCAGGATCTGCCATCGTGTCACGTCGGCGAACCGGGCCTGCCCCATCAAGGCGAGCGTCGGCCGCCCCCCTGCGGCGTCGGCAAGCCCTTCGAGCCAGGCGCGCGCACCGCGCAGATCCCCCGCCAGGGCCTCGGGGACCGCGC
>JBGSKP010000203.1:0-8793 GCA_041741175.1 Thiocapsa sp.
GCGTGGCGGCGCGCCGCGCAAGGAGCCTCCGGTGGTCGGCGGCGCGGTCGGCGGGGTGTAACGCGCCCGGCCTGCGACACATCCACCCCCAAGCCTGAGATCGGGCTCCGGAGTGGATCTTTAAATTCAGCCTTCGCAATCGATTGCGAAGGCTTTTTTGTTTTATACTTCACGTCCAGCCCCGTGCAGACGTGGCGTCTCGACGTGCAACACAAACCGACCCCGGATCCCGACAACGTGTCTTCTCCCGAACTGGTCCTCGCCTCGACCTCGCCTTATCGCCGCCAGATCCTGGAGCGGTTGGGACTGCCCTTCACAACGGCCGCGCCCGAGGTCGACGAGCGCCCTCGCCCCGATGAATCGCCGCAGGTGCTGGTGCTGCGCCTGGCCGAGGCCAAAGCCAGGGCGGCCGCGACGGGACACCCGGACGCGCTGGTTATCGGCTCTGACCAGGTCGCCTGTCTCGGTAAGGATATCCTGGGGAAGCCGGGGAACCGCGAGCAAGCGATTGCGCAGTTGGAGCGCGCATCCGGGCAGACCCTCCTCTTCCAGACCGGCTTATGCCTGTTGAATGCCCGCAAAAATCACGCTCAAACGCTGGTCGAGCCGTTTCGCGTCCATTTCAGGACACTGAGCCGACGCCGGATCGAAGGGTATCTGGATCGCGAGCAACCCTTCGACTGTGCAGGCAGCTTCAAGTCGGAAGGGCTGGGCATCGCGCTATTCGAGCGACTCGAAGGAGAGGATCCCAATACATTGATTGGCTTACCCCTCATCCGCTTAGTCGCATTGCTGGAAGCGGAAGGTCTCTACCCCTTGGGAGCCTGAAAATTGGCTTCCGAATCGCCCAGAGCCAATTGATTGATCCGCACCAATGAATAGCGATAAGTTGCAGTGCGCAATTTATATATATTATTGATTATAAAATGAATATCGATTGAAACCTAAAGACGGTTCAAGACTGGCGCGCAATGAGTTTTGCGGCATAAAGCAGGCGAAAGAGACGCAACGACGCATTGCAAACAGGGCTTTCGTGAGTCACTATTTCGACGTAATCGGACGCATCGCATGTCTGCACCGGGTGTGCAGCCAAGCGGGTGTTTCCATCCTGGATCCGCATCCCGGACGACGCCAAGCCGCACCGCCGCACTAACGACCGATCATTCCGGGCGCCCGAGCCGAATGGTGGGATCTTGGTACTGGGCCTGAATCAAGCTCAAGAGGATACGCCGACCATGCCGACCCACGCTTTCATTTTCCGATACCTGCCGCCCCTGCTCCTGGGGATTGCACTCTTGAGCCTTGCCGGCTGTGGCAGTCACGGCGACCAACGCGATGTTGCAGGCGAGGTCGGCTATCGCGGCCACAAGGTCGCGGGGTCGGAAACCTTTCCTGTGCCGGCCGAGATCCAGCCCAATGTGGACTTCTGGCGCCACGTCTACGGGATCTGGGGACGCGGGGATGTGGCCATCCATGACAGTGAGCACATGGACGTCATTTATGAGGTGGTGAAGCTTCCCGCACCCATCAAGGAAAGCTATACGGAGTCGCAACGCCAACTGGTCAAGGCCCGCACCAACGCCAATTCGGAACGGGTCCGGGCACTGGAGGAGCGTCTGCGCTCCGGTCAGAGCTTAACCAGCAGCGACAAAGAGCTGCTCGCCAAATTCGACGGGGCCGGGGGTCGCGGTGCCGTCTATGGCGCTGCGGATCGGGTTCGCGCCCAGCGCGGATTACGCGAGCGCTTCCATCGCGGCGTGGAGATCAGCGGACGCTACGACGCCGCGTTCCGAGAGATCATGCGCAGCCATGGTGTACCCGAAGACCTCGCCTATCTCCCGCACGTCGAGTCGTCGTTCCAGACGAACGCGAAATCCAGTGTCGGAGCCGCCGGCGTCTGGCAGTTCATGCCCGCGACCGGGCGCATGTATATGAACGTGAACGAAACGGTCGACGAGCGACTCGACCCCATCCTTGCGGCAGACGGGGCCGCCCGCTATTTGTCCCAAGCGCATCGTCGTCTCGGCAGCTGGCCGCTCGCCGTCACTTCTTACAATCACGGACAGGCCGGCATGGCGAACGCCAAGGCCCAATTCGGCGATGACATCGGCGGCATCGTCAAAAACTATCAAGGCCAATACTTCGGCTTTGCCTCCCGTAATTTCTACGCCGAATTCATTGCCGCTCGGGAGGTATCAAGCAACGCCGAGCGCTACTTCCCGGAGGGCGTACGCCGCGAGGAGCCCTGGCCGCACGATCGCCTGGTTCTCCAACATGGCATGCCGGCCGATCATGTCGCGAGCCACTACGGCCTGTCGTCGTATCGTCTTGCCGATCTGAACCTGCACTGGCGTGAGCGCGCCCGTGACGGCCGGGCCCATCTGCCGGCAGGGAGCACAGTTTGGCTACCGAAGGGAACCAAAGGACGCGTCGCCAGCCATCCACCGCCGGTTTCAACGACAATGGTCGCCCGCGCCGAACCGAAGGTCGCGTCGGAGAGGCGTGAAACGCTTGCCAAATCGACGCCCAAGGACGAAGCCAAGAGAACGACCACATCGGTCGCGAAGGCGTCAACGAAGGTCGTCGCCAAGGCATCGACCAAACCCGAAGCGAAGAGCGCATCGAAGGTGGCTGCAAAGGTATCTACCAACGCCAAGACCAAGTCCGATGCGAAGGCATCTAACAAGGTGCGCTATCACGTGGTCAAACCACAGGAGACCCTTTACCGCGTGGCCGTGCAAAACGGCATTTCGGTCGACGAGCTACGGCGGCTCAACAAGATGCGGCCCGACGACAACAACATCCGTCCCGGCCAGAAGTTGAAGGTCAGCACCTGAACCGCGTCGGCAACCAGCCGACCCGACCATGCCCGACAGGAGCCCGCCGACTCAGCTCTCGGCAGGCTTCCCTGTGGGACGCGCTTCGCAACGCCTACAACACCTTTGTCACCCACTTGACCGCCATATCGTGCGGATCGGTCTCGACGCGGAAGCCGAGTGACTTCACCAGGGCCAGCATCCGATTGTTCGCTGTGAGCACCTCCCCGTCCATCACGCGAAAGCCACGTAAGCGCGCGTTTTGCATCAACGAGCGCATGAGTCGCGCGCCAATCCCGAGGTTGCGCCAGGAATCGGAGACGACGATGGCAAACTCGCACGCCTCGCCGCCCGGGCGCGCCATGTACCGGGCGACACCAACCTCGACATCGCTCCCGTCGTGCTCCACGACACCGATCAGCGCCATCTCGCGGTCATAGTCGATCTGCGTGAATCGCACCAGCATTTCGGGCGTCAACTCCTTGATCGCCTGCATAAACCGGAAATACTTGGTTTGCTCCGACAGGCCCCGAACGAAGTTCTGCTCCATCTCGGCATCCTCCGGTCGAATCGGTCGGATCACCAGATCCTTGCCGTCGGGCAATTGAACGCGCTCGATCAGATGACTGGGATACGGATGGATAGCCATGTGCCCATAGGTCGTCTGCTGGGGCGGGCGATAGTCGACATTGATCCGGGCATCCACCGCCGTGACTTCCTTGTCGGTGCCGATGAGCGGATTGATATCCATCGAGATGATCTCGGGCAACTCGCAGACCATCTCGGAAACGCGCTGAAGAATCTTCGCTAACGCATTGCGATTCATCGGCGGCATGTGCTGGAAAGCGCCCATGAGACGCACGATCCGCGTGTGGTCGATCATCGTCCGAATGATGAAGGCGTTGAGCGGCGGTAAGCCCAGGGCGCGGTCCTCCAAGACCTCAACCTTGGTGCCGCCGGCACCGAAGCTGATCACCGGTCCGAAGATCCGATCGCGCGTCACGCCGATCATCAGCTCGCGTGCCGCGCGCGTGGAGGCCATGTGCTCGACCGTGATGCCCTCCATCCGCGCATCCGGGCGCAACCGCTTGGCGCGCTCGACGATCTCGGTATAGGTGCGGCGAACCGACTGCGCATCGTCGATATTCAGACGGACCCCGTCGACATCGGACTTGTGCTCCAGGTCGGGCGAATTGATTTTCATCACCACCGGAAAGCCCAGTGCCTCGGCGGCCATCAGCGCCTCGTTGGGGGTGCGGGTCAGCACCGCCTGCATGGTCGGGATCCGAAACGCCGAGAGGATCGCCTTGGCCTCGATCGTCCCCAGAACCTTGCGGCCCTCGGCCATCACGCCCTCGATAATCAAGCGTGCGCCTTCAACGTCCGGCGCATCCTCCTGCGAGAGCGGTCCCGGCGACTGCATCAGCAGCTTCTGGTTGCGCTGATGGTTGGCAAGGAAGGAAAACGCCTCGATCGCCGCCTCCGGGCTCTCGAAATGCGGGACGTCGAACTCGGCCAGCAGCTCCTGGGCCTCGGCAACGCGCTTACCGCCCATCCAACAGGCGAGCACCGGTTTGCGACTGTCTTTCGCGGCGGCGATGACCTGCTCGGCCGCCGCGACCGGATCGCCGAACACCAACGGCGCCAGGATACACAGCACGCCGTCTACCCCGGGATCAGCAAGACAGGCATCCAAGGCCAGCCGGTAACGCTCCGGCGGTGCGTCGCCGATGATATCGATGGGGTTGCCATGCGACCAATGATCGGGCAATGCCGCCTCGAGCTTCTGACGGGTGACGTCGCTGATCTCCGCTAGCGACAGTCCAAGCTCCATCATGCGATCGGCCGCCAGAACACCCGGTCCGCCGCCATTGGTGATAATGGCGATACGATCGCCCGCCAACCGCCGACGCGTTCCGAAGACCTGCGCGGCGGCAAACAGCTGATCCAGATTCGAGACCTGTACCACACCCGCCCGCTCGGTGACGGCGCGAAAGACGTCGGACGATCCAAGATAGGCACCGGTATGCGACTTGACCGCGCGGGTGCCCGACGGATGCCGCCCCGCCTTGACCACGACCACGGGTTTCAGCCGAGCCGCCGCACGGAGTCCGCTCATGAAATGACGCGCGTTGCGGATTCCCTCCACGTAGAGCAGGATGCATTTCGTCTGGCTGTCCAGCGCGAGATAGTCGAGCACATCGCCGAAGTCGACATCGGCCGCCGCCCCGAGCGACACCACCGCGGAGAAACCCACACGCCGACGCTCGGACCAATCAATCATCGCGGTACAGATGGCCCCGGACTGCGAGACCAGCGCCACATTGCCCCGTCGCGGCAGATCCTGACCGACGCTGGCGTTCAGCCCATGCTGAGGCCGCATCGCCCCGATACAGTTCGGCCCGAGCACCCGAATCCGGTTGGTGCGCGCCGCCTCGACCATCTTTTCCTGCAGGGTGATCCCGCTTTCGCCGTACTCGCCGAAACCGGCCGAGTGCACCACCGCCACCTTCACGCCATAACCGCCGCATTGGTGCAGGATCGCCGGAACCCGGTCGGCCGGCGCGGCGATCAGGGCCAGATCGACATGCTTGTCGAGATGATTCAGGTCGCGATAACAGGGCTGACCGGCGACCTCTTCGTACTTTGGATTGATCGCATAGGCATTGCCTTTGAAGCCGCCGGCCAGCAGGTTCCGAAAGACGATGCCGCCGATCGACCCTTCGCTGTCGCTGGCCCCGAAGACCGCAACGGCGGTGGGTGTGAAAAGCTGCTCGATGTCCGACGCACGCATGGAATCGCCCTCCCGGGCAGGAAAAAGGATTAAGCTAAACCGCGTCCAAACCGCGTTCGGCACGAACCGGGCTAGGTTCACGCTGAGTCCGCGTCGCATCCATCGACACGTCTCCCAGCAAACGCGCTTTAGACGCAACACACAATCAACTCGTCGCCAGAGCCGTCAAGGGCGCCTGTTGAGACGCACACCGACAACAAGAATCAACTGGGACAGCCCTTTGCTTCCGCGCGTGATCGAGCCTTGAGGACCCGCGAATGAATCTCGCCTTCATCTCCCACCCCGACTGCCAGCAACATAAAATGGGCGCGCACCATCCCGAGTGTCCCGAACGGTTATACGCCGTCCAGGACCGCATGATCGCTTCGGGAATTGAGATGCTGGTGACCCATTACGACGCGCCCGAGGCCAGCATCGAGCAATTGACACGCGTGCACGACGCCGACTACGTCCAGGAGATCATCGCCGCCGCCCCGCAGGTCAGCGACGTCATGGTTTGGATCGACGGCGACACGGCCATGAACAGCCACACCCTGCCGGCCGCCTTGCGTGCCGCGGGCGCAGCGATTCTCGGGGTCGACCTGGTGATGAGCGAAAAACATCACGCCGCCTTCTGCTGTGTGCGTCCACCGGGCCACCATGCCGGACGACGCACACCCGGGGGCTTCTGCATCTTCAATAACGTGGCGATCGGGGCGGCGCACGCGATGGCCCATCACGGCATCGAGCGCGTCGCCATCGTCGATTTCGACGTCCACCACGGCAATGGCACCGAAGAGATTTTCATCGGCGACGAGCGTGTTCTGTTCTGCTCGAGCTTCCAGCATCCCTTTTATCCCGGAATCGGCGCCGACACGCAGGCACCCAACATCCTCAACCTGCCACTGCCCAAACTGACCGACGGGGCTGCCTTCAAGGCCGCCGTCGAGACCGCCTGGCTGCCCAGGCTCGATGCCTTCGCGCCGCAACTGATCATGATCTCCGCTGGATTCGACGGCCACGCCGAAGACGACATGGCCCACTTCAATCTGCGTGAGCCCGATTATGCGTGGATCACTCGCGAGCTCCACCACCTGGCGCGACGCCACGCTCAGGAGCGTATCGTCTCCTGCCTGGAAGGCGGCTATAGCCTGTCTGCGCTGGGGCGATCCGTCAGTACGCATGTCGATGAATTGATCGGTCATGGCTGATCGCGACGAGGCGCCGGGGCATCCGAGCGCATCCGAGCGCATCCGGGGACGCACCCCCATCCGCCTGCTGCATCGCAGCATTAGGATAGAGGGGTTCCGTCCGGTCCGCAATGCGCCCGCAACGAGCGCCGGCACGCCGGCGTCGACTCCTGCTGTTGGCCCGTCATCTACGGAGCGATCGGGCGGGTGGTCGCGCGACGGCGTGGCTTGTCAATCGATCCGGGCGGCCTGATCTTGCCGGACAGACAGATCGTATCAGTCTGACCGGCACGCGCCGGCCCCTGTCGCGTTTCACCCAACCGCCTCTTGGAGAGACCATGAAACCATTCACTCGCCACCTGGCCGCAAGTCACCTGGCTGCGCTCCTTTGCGGTATTCCGCTGTTCGCCGGGGCAGCCGTTAAAACCGAGCGCGTCGAGTACCGCGACGGCGACACCCTGCTGACCGGCTACCTGAGCTACGACGATGCCATCGAGGGCAAACGCCCCGGCGTGCTCGTCATCCACGAATGGTGGGGGCTGAACGACTACGCCAAACGGCGCGCCGAGATGCTCGCCGAGTTGGGCTATGTCGCCTTCGCAGCCGATATGTACGGCGACAATAAGGTGACGGAGCATTCACCGGACGCCCAGAGTTGGATGCAGCAGATCAGCGCCAATCAGGATGCCTGGCGGCAGCGTGCGATGGCCGCCCTGGATACCCTTAAATCAAGCGACCGGGTTGACGCCGAGAAGCTCGCCGCTATCGGCTACTGCTTCGGCGGTGCAACCGTGATGCAGATGGCCTACGGAGGGGCGGAACTGGACGGCGTGGCCAGCTTCCATGGCTCGCTGCCGCCGACCAGCGATGTGCTGCCCGGCCAGATCAAGCCGAGCATTTTGATCGCCCACGGCGAAGCCGACAGCTTCGTTCCGCCCGAGCGCATCGCCGCCTTTAAGGAGAGGCTCGACGCCGCCGGTGCCGACTGGCAGATGGTGGTCTACTCGGGTGCCCAACACAGCTTCACCAACCCCGGCGCCGCGTCTTACGGCGTAGATGGAATCGCCTACGACCCCAAAGCCGACGCCCGCTCCTGGGCGCTGATGCAGGGATTCTTCGACGAGGTCTTTGCCGACTGAACCGCGTTCAGCAGGGTATGCTCGCGTGTTGCTCACGCTCGCCTTTGCGCGACTCATGACCGTCGGAGGTGACGCGGTTCACGATGATTGAATCCTTCTCATGAGGCAAAACCTTTCGCGTACGTTGGGCCGAGCGAGAGCGAGGCCCGGCGAGCCCGGGGGTCGCTCCGACTGCAAGCGGTCGCCCTGTCGGCTCACTCGCAACCATCCCGCAATCTGATCGCAACCGATCACCGGACCGGAAGCCTCAATGCCGAGCACCGTTATCCTTTGGCTCCGTCGCGACCTGCGTCTCGACGACAACCCGGCGCTCCGAGCGGCCCTTGTCGACTGTGAAAGACTCGTTCCTATCTATGTCGACGACCCCGAGTCCGAGACGCCTTGGGCGCCCGGTGCGGCGAGTCGCTGGTGGCTGCATGGCAGCCTGCTGAGCCTGGATCGTGACTTGCAGTCTCTGGCCAGTCGGCTGCTGATCGCACGCGGGGACAGTTTGGCGCAGCTGCGGCGCCTCATCGCGGCCACGGGAGCGACGCGGGTCCATTGGAATCGGCTCTACGATCCCGCGACACGCGAACGCGACGGCCGGATCAAACAGGCCCTGCGCGAGGACGGGCTGCGCGTTGAGAGTCATCCCGGATCGGTCCTGTTCGAGCCCTGGGAGATCGCCACCGGCACTGGCGATCCCTATCGGGTTTTCACTGCCTTCTGGCGCCGCTGTACCGCTCGGCTCGGCGAAATCACACCGCTACACGCGCCGCCAGCGCTCCCGCCGCTGCCCGAGTCGCTCGATTCGTTCGGGGCGCTCCGCATCGACAGCCTGGACCTGCTGCCCCGCATCCACTGGGACCAGGGGCTGCGCCAGACCTGGACACCCG
>JBGSKP010000204.1:0-1515 GCA_041741175.1 Thiocapsa sp.
TATGCATCGTACCCGCCGCCAGGCCCGCAACCAGGCCGCAAGCCGACTTGTGCTTCCAGGCAACATATATCGATGCGAGCATGAGAGTGGAAACATAGGTCAGCGGGATCAAAAGAGCTGACGGATACACCAGCGAGGCGAGCAACCCCGCAAAAGATCCCCCCACGATGACAATCGGGACCGCCTGACGCATTTTGAGACGAGACCCATGCTTGCGAATGTTACGGGCCCGGCCTTTGCCATAAGCGTAATACTGCTCCGCCAGCCGCGGGACGTTGCCGCGCGGCGTGTAGCGAATACGGATCGACGCATCGAGGTAAACCCGGCCGCCGGCCTGGCCGAGCCGGACGTCATACTCGGCGTCCTCGTTGTGGCTGAAACTCTCGTCATAGCCGCCGATCCGGCGGAACCAGGCGAGATCAAACCCGGCATGGTGGCCGTGATCGACCCATCCCGAGACCTTGCCGCCGCGGTGCACGGCGCCGCCCGATCCCAGTGGGGTATCGACGATCCAGGCATTGCCCTTTTCGAAACAGGTCTCGCCCTCGGCGTCCATCGGGATCGCCAGGGAGGCTGCGCCGGTATCGGAAAGCGACTGGGCGACGTCCAGGATGAAGTTTTCAGGGTAAATGGAATGGGCATCGCAGCGCAGCAGGATGCGGGCGCCGTCCGGTGCGTGGACCGTCGCCGCCAGGTTCAATGCGGCGGATTGCAGTCTTTTAGGGTTATCAATAACGCCTAGATTGGTGAACTCACCCTTCAAACGCTCGGCAATGGCCACCGTATCGTCGGTGCTGCCGCCGTCAGCCACCAGAAGGGGCACCGTGCGCAGCTCCGGCGATCCCGTCATCAGCGACCGGATGCAGGCCTCAATGTGGCGCGCCTCGTTTAACGTCGGAATGACGGCGAGGATCGTAGCCGGGTCCACCTCGGACCGGGCGCCTGCGGGCATCTGATTTTCAGTCTCGGCCATGTCGAACATCAGGTTGCGGACTCCGGGTGTCCGGACCGTTGAGCAATAATTGTTCCAGAAGGAGATTTATTTGGCGTTTACCAGTCGTGACGGGCGAATCTGCAGTTAACCATGACATCAGCTGACCCCTACCGCTGCGGACGGGCTTGCCCGAGGCGGCGGACTCCATACTGTGTGTCCAACGAACATACAGACACAACAGGGAGAGAGCACATGATCGGCGTTGTTGCAAAACTCAAGATCCAGGACGGCAAGCAGGCAGAGTTCGAACAGGTCGCCAAGGACCTGATGGCCAAGGTCAAGGCCAACGAGCCGGGCTGCCTGACCTATCAGCTCTACAAGGCGAAGGGCTCGGCCACCGATTACATCTTCATGGAACAGTATGCGTCATCCGATGCGCTGAAGTCGCACGGCCAGACCGACTACTTCAAGGCGGCAGGCCCGAAACTCGGCGCCGTGCTCGGCGGCGCGCCTGAAATCGCCTATTACGACATCGTCGAATAGACGGAGCCTCGGCCATGGACCTCTCGCTTTCGCCGTCC
>JBGSKP010000205.1:0-9820 GCA_041741175.1 Thiocapsa sp.
CGCATCCACCAGATCGGCAAAACGCGACCAGCCGAGCGGCCGGGCGTCGGGGTGCGAGACAGTGGCCTGAACCGGCGAGAGCAGGGCATAGTCCAGGCCCAGTTTCGCAGCAACCTGAAGGTCCCCGGCATCGTGGCAGGATGCACCGACCAGAGCATGCACCCCGCCGGGGCGCGCCGTTAAACCCTTCAGCATAGGACCGCTGAGATGCAGGCCATGACAGGGGACGTCGAGCGTCTCGCGCGGGTCGCGATTGAGCAGAAGGCGGGCACCGACCTGCTCGCATATCGCGTAGGTCTGTTGCGCCACCGCGCGGTAGTGCGCGTGACCCAAGGCATGGGCACGCAGTTGAACGAGTCGGATGCCGTTCTCGAGTGCGTGCTCAAGGCGCGCCAGAAAGACCTGGGTATCGCGCGGATCAGGTCCCGTGATCAGCATGCAGGCGGGCAGACGCAGTGCGGTGATGATGGGACGGTCGGCCGCGGGGAAACAGGCCGGATCCATCTGCTCGGGGTGCTGCCAGGCCAACGGTTGGCCCTCCAGACCGGTCGGGATCCCCGCATACGCCTGCACAGCGCGCACATCCAGCAGAACGCATCGATCCGCGTAATCGTGTCGGATACGGATCAGCGGCCGACTGGCCTGAACCTGTATCCCGAGCTCCTCGGTCAACTCGCGGGCCAGCCCCTGCTCGGGCGACTCGCCGGCCTCCCGCTTGCCGCCCGGAAACTCCCACAAGCCGCCTTGGTGGACATGGTCGGGCCGTTTCGTCACCAGAACACGTCCGGCCGAGTCGAGGATCGCCCCGACCATCACATGGATCGGATCGGCTCTCAACTGCGGTATTCGGCGTTGATCCGCACGTAGTCGCAGGACAGATCGCAGGTCAGGACTCGCGCCTCGGCGGCGCCGCGACCCAGGGAGACGCGAATCAGGATCTCGGGCTCGGCCATAACGGCCGCGCCTGCCGCCTCGGTATAGTCCGGTGCCCGCCCGCCGCCATCGACGATCAGGACGTCGCCGAGATGAATGCAGACGCGCTCGATGTTCAGATCCCGCAAACCGGCGCGCCCGACGGCGGCCAGGATGCGCCCCCAGTTCGGATCGGAGGCGAAGAGTGCAGTCTTCACGAGGGGCGAATGCGCGATGGTATAGGCGACCGCGCGGGCTTCGGCGACATCCGCGGCCGTTTCGACCTGCACGGTGACCAGCTTGCTCGCACCCTCGGCGTCGCGCACGATGGCTGTGGCCAAGTCCGTGCAGACCGACTCGACAGCGCTCAGGAACGCGTCATAGTCAAGCGCGTCGGCCTGCCGGATCTCGGGGTTACCGCAAGCGCCGGTCGCCACCAGCACGCAGGCGTCGTTGGTCGAGGTATCACCGTCGACCGTGATGGCGTTGAAGGATCGGTTCACCGCCGCGCCCAGCGCATCGCTCAGCAGCTCTGGCGCCACCGCGGCATCGGTCGCGAGGAAGGCCAGCATGGTCGCCATGTCGGGACAGATCATCCCGGCGCCCTTGGCTATGCCTGTGATGGTGGCACGTCGACCAGCGATCTCGAAGCGCCGCGAAACCAGTTTGGAAACCTTGTCCGTGGTCATGATGGCGCGCGCGGCCGAGGGCCAGGCGGCGTCATCCAGCCGCTTGAGCAGATCCGGCAGCGCGGCGGCGATCCGATCGACCGGCAGATGCTCGCCGATCACACCGGTCGAAAAGGGCAGCACCTCCTCGGCACCGCAGCCCCCCAGCGCAGCGAGGGCCGCACAGCTGGATTCGGCATCGTCGATCCCGCGCCGACCGGTGCCGGCGTTGGCATTGCCTGCGTTGATCAGCAGGTAGCGCGGCATCACTTGCCCCAAATGGGTTTGAGCGACCCGCACGGGCGCAGCGCAGAAGGCGTTACGGGTGAACACGGCCGCGCACCGGCTGCCGGGTGCAAGCTCCATCACCAGCAGGTCGTCGCGACCCTGATAGCGAATGCCGGCCGCGCCCACGGACAGGCGCACACCCTTGATGGGATAGACACCCTGCTCGGCCGGGGCCTGATCCGCTGCTGGGCGCTGGTCGGCTGAACTCGGGTCGGCTGGAGCCATGGCGTTGGTTAGCTCGCCTTGCCGTGGCATTGCTTGTACTTCTTACCTGATCCGCAGGGGCAGGGCTCGTTGCGTCCGACCTTTCGATCACCGCGAACGTACGGCTGGTGCTGCGGATCCTCGTTGGGACGGGCACTCGCAGCGCCGGAGTCTTCGGCTTCGTCGCCACGTGCGGACCCGAACCCCTGGAAAGGCTCGTGCTTGAACTCGAAGTCGCGTTCCGACGGTGGTGTGGCCGCGAATGCGGCGACCGGCTGCGCCGTTTCCGCCGGCTGAGTCTGCACCTGGAGCTTGGCGAGCGTGGCCACGACATCGTGCTTGATGCTGTCGAGCATCGCGGAGAACATCTCGAAGGCTTCGCGCTTGTACTCCTGTTTGGGATTCTTCTGGGCGTAGCCACGCAGGTGAATGCCCTGACGCAGATAGTCCATCGCGGCGAGATGGTCCTTCCAATGGGTATCGAGGGTCTGCAACATCACTGCCGTCTCGATCTGGCGCATGGTCGGGGAGCCCACCAGCTGCTCGCGCTGCGCATAGGCCGAGGTCAGGGTGTCGTGGATCCGCGAACGCAGCGTCTCCTCGTGCAATGACTCGTCCTCGTCCAGCCATCGGCGGATCGGCCAGTCGCCGCCGAAGTGCTCCGTCAGGGCTTCACTGAGCCCCTCGACATCCCATTGCTCTTCCAGGCTCTCCGGCGGGACATAGCCATTGATCAGGCGGGTCAGAGAGTCGTCGCGCATCGCCGTGACGGTATCGGAGACATCCACGCTGTCCATCAGCTCGCGGCGTTGGCGGTAGATGACCTTACGCTGATCGTTGGCGACATCGTCGTATTCAAGCAGTTGCTTGCGGATATCGAAGTTGCGGCCCTCGACCTTACGCTGGGCGTTTTCGATCGCCTTGGTCACCCATGGATGCTCGATCGCCTCGCCCTTCTGCATCCCGAGTTTCTGCATCATCTTGCCGACGCGCTCGGAGGCGAAGATGCGCATCAGACTGTCTTCGAGAGACAGGTAGAAGCGCGACGAGCCCGGATCACCCTGGCGACCCGAACGGCCGCGCAGCTGATTGTCGATGCGGCGCGACTCGTGCCGCTCGGTGCCGACGACATGCAGACCACCGGCGGCGACGACCCGGGCGTGGCGCTCTTTCCAGGCGGCCCGGATAGCGTCGTGGTCGGCGTCCGGGCCGGCCTCTTCGAGCTCGGCTTCCAGATTGCCGCCGAGTACGATGTCGGTGCCGCGACCGGCCATGTTGGTGGCGATGGTAATGGCGCCAGGCCGACCGGCCTGGGCGATGATCCCGGCCTCGCGCTCGTGCTGTTTGGCGTTCAGGACCTCGTGTGGAATCTTTTGCTCGTTGAGCAGCCGATCGATCAGCTCGGAGGTCTCGATCGATGCCGTGCCGACCAGGGCGGGCTGACCGCGCGCCACGCAGTCCCGGACATCCTCGATGATGGCCTCATACTTTTCGGCCTGGGTCAGATAGACCAGATCGCCCCGGTCCTCACGGATCATCGGCTGATTGGTCGGGATCACCACGACCTCGAGCCCGTAGATCTGCTGGAACTCGAAGGCCTCGGTGTCGGCCGTGCCGGTCATGCCCGAGAGCTTCGGATAGAGCCGGAACAGGTTCTGGAAGGTGATCGAGGCCATCGTCTGGTTTTCAGCCTGGATGGCAACCCCTTCCTTGGCCTCCACCGCCTGATGCAGACCTTCCGACCAGCGCCGGCCGGGCATGGTACGCCCGGTGAACTCGTCGACGATGATCACCTGGCCGTCGCGCACGATGTACTCGACGTTCTTCTGGAACAGCGCATGGGCGCGCAGCCCGGCGTAAACATGATGCATCAGGGCAATGTTGGCCGGGTCATACAGCCCGCCGCCCTCGGTCAGCAGACCCAGCTCGACGAGCATCTCTTCGACATGCTCGTGGCCTTCCTCGCTCAGATAGGCCTGACGCGCCTTCTCGTCGACCGAGTAATCACCGGGGCCGAAGTCGGGCTGACCTTCCTCGTTGGTGATGGGATCCTGGCGGATTAGGCGCGGGATGATCTGATCAATCTTCTTGTAAAGATCCGTGCTCCCTTCCGAGGGCCCGGAGATGATCAGGGGCGTGCGGGCCTCGTCGATCAGGATGGAGTCGACCTCGTCGACGATCGCGTAGAAAGGATCGCGTTGAACACGCTGCTCGGCCACGAAGGCCATGTTGTCGCGCAGATAGTCGAAACCGAATTCGTTGTTTGTCCCGTAGGTGATGTCGGCGGCATAGGTGTCCTTGCGCGAGACCGGACGCAGATGTCGGTAGCCCTGGCCGAGCGGCGGCTCAAACGCGGGGTCGTACAGGAAGGAGGATGAGTCCGGCCCCGTGCCGCCCGAGGAGTTGATGACGCCGACGGACAGACCGAGAAAATGATAGATTTGGCCCATCCAGGCCGCATCGCGGCGGGCGAGATAGTCATTGACGGTGACCACATGCACGCCCTTCTGCGGCAGCGCGTTCAGATAGGCAGAGAGGGTCGCGACCAGCGTCTTGCCCTCGCCGGTGCGCATCTCGGCGATCTTGCCGTCGTTCAGGACCATGCCACCGACCATCTGCACGTCGAAGTGACGTAGACCGAGCGTGCGTTTGGACGCCTCGCGCACGACAGCGAAGGCTTCGGGGATCAGACCGTCGAGATCGGCTCCGCCGGCAAGACGCTGGCGAAATTCCGCCGTTTTCGCGGCCAGCGCCTGATCGGAGAGCGGCGCGAGCTCGGGCTCGAAGGCATTGATCCGGGCAACGGACTTGAGCAGCGTCTTGACGAGCCGGTCGTTCCGGCTGCCGAAGACCTTTTTGAGCAGATGCTTGACCATCAGATACGTTTACGACCTGTCGAGAAAATCGCGCAATGATACCGGAATTCAATGACAGTCGCAGTGTCATTGCCTGAATCCCGATGCAGACTGCCCGCCCTGTGGTCGCGACCCGTAGGACAGGCGGTCGGAACCGATGCGGTCCGACAACGCCCCCTGGACCTGATCGAACCGATCGATCCGATTAACCCGATTGATCCCCGGAGGTTCCGGCGACGACGGGATTTGCTCTGCGATCGAGATACAGGAAGGGGTCAATCGTCTTGCCGTCCTTGATGACTTCGAAATGGACATGGGCACCGGTCGCGGTTCCGGATGAGCCGACCGTCGCGATCTTCTGGCCCTGGCGAACGAGTTGACCTTCTTTGACCAGATTTTCCTGATTGTGGGCGTAGCGGGTGACCAGGCCATTGACGTGCCGGATGTCGATGGTGCGCCCGTAGCCGCCTTTACTGCCGCTGAAAGAGATCACGCCGTCGGCGACGGCAATAACAGGGGAGCCGCGGGGGCTCGCAAAATCGACACCCTGATGAAAGATGCGGGCCTTTTTGATCGGGTGAATGCGGAAACCGAATCGGGACGTGATATAGCCTGAGCGGACCGGCCAGCCGGAGGGCATGACCTGCGCGGTCAGGTCCTTTTCCATGATGACATCTTCGATGACCCCGAGCTTGCGCTCGCGATCCTGCACTAGACTGACCATACTGCCGAGGGCGCTCGCGATTTCGCGAAGGGTATAGTCCTGGACCGGACCTTCTTCCGCGCCACCCTGCGGCGGGGGATTCTCAAAATCGAACTCTTCGGGGCTCAAACCCGACATCTGAACGAGACGCTCTCCGAGCGCGTTGAGCCTGAGCAGCTCGGCCTGCATCTCGCCAAGGCGGGCGACGATGACGTTGATGTCGTCGGAGGTGGCCGAGTCGGCCGGGGCAACGGAGGAGTCAGCGAGTAATCCAAGGGAGGAGGCCACAGCAGGTGCCGAAGGGACATGATTGTCGACAAGTGCCGCCGGCTTTTGGTAGTGCCCGATCCAGAATCCTAATCCTCCGCCAGCCAACGTGAACAAAATAACGGCTAAGAGCGCTATAACGGCCTGTCCGCGAACGGTTTTTCGTCGATCGAGGTGGTGCATCGTTTTTTCTCTGCTTTAGTCTGAAAAGGATTAACTCTGGTCTTATACTACGATTGTCGGCACATTCGTAGTTTCGGTCGATTCGGGTTGCAGCTCGGCCATAGCCTGGAGCACACCTGAACCGCAACCGTCTCAACCTGAGGAAAATGGCTCATGCCTCGCCCTGGACTGGCCCACGTCCGCGACGTCATGCAATCCAACCGATTGATTCAAAAACATATCAAGCAGCGTGAGCGCGAATCGGCGCTCTACGGCCTGGTGCTGAATCGATTGCCCCATGCGTTGCGCAACCATTGCCGCGACGCCTGCCTTGTCGACGGTGTTTTGACGCTGTTCCTCGACTCTCCGGCCTGGTTGACCCAGGCACGGTTTAGGAGCGACGATCTGGCGCGATCGCTCCAGAGCGAGGGCGTTGACAAGGTCGTGACGCAAGTCCGGATCGAATCGACCGAGAAGGCCCGGTCGATGCATCTGGGAGATCGGGGGAAGGCCGAAATGGACCAAACTGTCCGTAATCGGTTGAGCGATCGGACAATCGCTCACCTCATCGCAGCCGCCGAGGCCATGCCGGATCCGGCGCTGGCCAACCAGTTCCGACGTCTTGCGGAACGCCACTCCAGACTTGCCGGGCAGGAGCGGACGCGCCTCTACGGCGCGGGAGAAACACCGGGGGAAGAGACGGGTTAGGCCAAGGCCAACGGATGTGCGTAGCAGATCGGCGACGCGGCTGAATCCTCGAACACCACCTCTTCCCATGCATTGACGTCGGCAACCAACGCCCGCAGCAGGCCATTGTTGAGCGCATGACCGGATTTGTGCGCCTGGAAGGATCCGATCAGCGTGTGACCCAGCAAATAGAGATCGCCGATCGCATCCAGAATTTTGTGTTTGACGAACTCGTCTTCGTAGCGAAGACCCTCGTCGTTCAGGACGCGGTATTCGTCCACCACGACCGCATTGTCCAGGCTGCCGCCGAGTGCCAGATTCTGAGCGCGCAAGGCCTCGATCTCGCGCAGGAAACCGAAGGTGCGTGCCCGACTCACTTCCTTCACGAAGGACGACGTCGAAAAGTCCACGACCGCACGGTTGACGCGTGAATGGAATGCGGGATGATCGAAATCGATCGAAAAATCGACCTTGAAACCGTCGTAAGGCGTGAAACGGGCGTATTTGTCGCCGTCGCGAACCTCGACCGGCCGCTTGATCCGGATAAATCGCTTGGCCCGATTCTGCTCTTCCACGCCGGCAGACTGAATCAGAAAGACAAAGGGACCGGCACTGCCGTCCATGATCGGCACTTCCGACGCACCCACGTCCACATAGGCGTTGTCGATTCCGAGCCCGGCAAAGGCCGCCAGGATATGCTCGACCGTCGACACGCGAACCAGACCTTTCACCAGTGTCGTCGACAGCCGCGTGTCCCCGACATTGAAGGGAGTCGCCTTGATTTCGACCGGGACCTCCAGATCGACCCGACGGAAGATGATCCCCATATCCGGCGCGGCCGGACGCAGGGTCAGCGCGATCTTCTCGCCCGTATGCAAGCCGACCCCGGTCGCCCGGATCACATTTTTCAAGGTACGCTGCTTGAGCATCGGTCGAGATCTCCCGTCGCAAGCCATGGCCCGAGCCATGGCGACTGTCGGCATCCGCTGCCGGCTGATCGACGATCGAACCACACCCGGCATACTCATGCCGGACGCAGGCTCGTTGTCCATTCGTCATGTTGGTTTGCGACTCGCACGCGAGCCGCTCGACAACAAGCTTAGGGTTTTCCCGGACGTTTATCAAGTTCAAGAACGAACCTTTTTCAAGACGCCTGTTTTAGAACAATTATTCAATGAAGGGAAACCCCTCATCAGTCCGCCTGGCGGCGCAGGAAAGCCGGTATATCGAGATAATCCAGATCGCTGTCACCGGCAGGCTCGGCCACCGCACTGGAGGCGCCGCCACGACGATAGATGGTGGGACGCCCCAGGTCGTTGTAGTTGGGTAAACCGTCGTTGCTGCCCCCACTCACCAGGTGCATCGGTGCTGTGTCACGGGCCGCTTGGCGTTTAAGCGTGACACGCCGCTCGCCCAGGCCGGTCGCCACAACCGTCACGCGCAACTCGTCGTCCAGCGACGCATCGATGACTGTACCCACCACAACTGTAGCGTCGTCGTCGGCAAAGTCCCGCACCGTATTGCCGACCTCGTCGAACTCGCCGATCGTCAGGCTGAGCCCGGCCGTGATATTGACCAGGATGCCCTTGGCCCCGGCCAGGTCGATGTCTTCCAGTAACGGGCTGCGGATCGCAGCCTCCGCGGCTTCGCGTGCGCGATGCTCGCCGCTGGCCGCGCCGGTGCCCATCATCGCCACACCCATCTCCGACATGACCGTCTTGACGTCGGCAAAGTCGACATTGATCAGTCCGGGGCGGGTAATCAGCTCGGCGATACCCTGGGTCGCATGCAGCAGAACATCGTTGGCCGCGCTGAAGGCGTCGAGCAGACTCATGTCTTTGCCCAGAACGGCCAGGAGCTTTTCATTGGGGATGGTGATCAGCGAGTCGACATTCTTGGCCAACTCGGCGATACCGTCCTCGGCAATGCGGCGACGCTTGGTACCTTCGAACGGAAAGGGTTTGGTGACCACCGCAACCGTGAGGATCCCGAGCTCTTTGGCCACCTGCGCCACAACCGGTGCGGCGCCGGTGCCGGTGCCGCCGCCCATGCCGGCGGTAATGAAGACCATGTCCGCACCCTCCAATGCGTCCTGGATCCGATCGCGATCCTCCATCGCCGAATTGCGCCCGACATCGGGATCCGCGCCAGCACCCAGGCCCTTGGTGATCCCGGCGCCGAGCTGGAGAATGGTCTTCACCTGGGAGCTTTTCAGCGCCTGGGCGTCGGTGTTGGCACAGATGAACTCGACGCCCTCAATGGTGGCGGCCACCATATGGTTGACGGCGTTGCCGCCGCCTCCGCCGACCCCGATAACCTTGATGACGGCGTTTTGACTGTGCGTATCCATAAGCTCGAACATGATTGTTTTACCTCTCGAATGCGATCTGTTGCACGACCCTTGAAACCCCGTACACCCGCGCCTGAACGCGAGCGCCCCCCGACACCGCCGCGACGCAGATGCGCCCCGACCCGAGGCCGCAGGTAACGGCCCCCCGACCGATGGGGCTTGAGTAAACACCCCACCCCATACCCAGTTCCATCAGGGCCGAAGCCCCGACTCAAAACGATCGGACCGACGCATGAACATCGCCGGTCACACCGAACGCGGTCTAAAAATTACCGTGAAACCAACTGCGCATCCGTGACAGGGCGCCACGCAACCCGCCGAGCTCGGTCAGCTCCGGACGCCGCGAGAAGCGGTGTTGGCGCGCATACATCAACAGGCCCACACCGGTTGAATAGATCGGATTATTGACGACCTCATCCATGCCGAGGACATACTGCGGGGTGCCCAAACGCACCGGCATATGGAAGACCTCTTCGGCCAGCTCGATGAGCCCGTCCATCTTCGAGCTGCCCCCGGTGAGCACCACGCCGCCCGCGACCAGATCCTCGAACCCGCTGCGGCGCAGCTCGTTGTGCAGCAGGGTCAGGAGCTCCTCGTAACGCGGCTCGACCACCTCGGCCAAGGTTTGGCGCGAGAGTCGCCGCGGCGGGCGATCGCCGATGCTCGGCACCTCGATGGACTCGCTGTTGGCCGCCAGCTGCGCCAGGGCGCAGGCGTGCTTGAC
>JBGSKP010000206.1:0-2474 GCA_041741175.1 Thiocapsa sp.
GCGGCGAACGCCCGCGCCTTCGGCGTGGGCCGCCTCGCCCGCCGTCGACGCCGGAGCTGCGACCGGAGCCAATTGGTTGACTGCTATACTTTCCTCACGCAACCGGACTTGGAGTCCTTGACGAGCGCGGAGTCGTCCTGCCCGAAGCCGACGACTGACCGCTGATCGCAGACAACACGCGGGTCAATCCGATGAACGACACATCGCTTGAATCCCCGGTCGTGCTCGTGGTCGACGACGACCCCGACGTGCGCGACCTGATCGAGGACTATCTGTCGGGACAGGGCTACCGGGTCCTGTGCGCAGCGGATGCAGGCACCGCCCGCGGATTGCTCGAGACGCACGCACCCGAGGTCGCACTACTGGACGTCGGATTGCCCGGCGAGGACGGACTCACCCTCGCCCGTTTCATTCGTGAACGGCTGGACATCGGCATCATCATGGTCTCGGGTGCCGGCGAGACCCTGGACCGGATCGTGGGTCTCGAGGTCGGCGCCGACGATTATCTCGCCAAACCCTTCGACCTGCGCGAGCTGAAGGCCAGGCTGAAAGGGATCTGTCGCCGGTATCGCCGAACCGCAGCCCAGTCCGCCGGTGCGACGCTCACCGCCGAGGGCCAGACGCGACGCATCGCCTTGGGACGCTGCCAGCTCGATCTCGATACCCGACAGCTCTTCGATCTGGACGACGCCGAGCTGCCGCTGACCTCGATGGAGTTCGAGCTGCTCAAGATGTTCGTCGAGCGCCCGAACCGTCCGCTGACACGGGATCAGATCCTCTCGATCACCCAGAATCGCGACTGGTCCCCCTACGATCGCAGCATCGACATCCGCATCGCCCGCCTGAGACGCAAGATCGAGCCGGACCCCGAGCATCCCGTGCTCATCCGCACGGTTCGGGGGCACGGATATATGTTTGTCCCCGCAAAATCCGGCTGAACCGGGTGTCGACATCGATTAAACCGCGTCCAGAGTGAAATGCGTGATTTTCATGTTGTGTCGGGCTCAGGGACTTTTCCGACCTTTTCGGAGACGCGGTTTAAGATTTAATGTTTCTTAATACTTTAAACCGCGCCAATCCAACAAACGACGCATACCGCACCGGGCGCGGTTAATTCGGTTTGTTTCAGTTTTGTATCCTTTGTCGCCCTTTTGTGAAGCTGCCGTTTACGCTTTTTGCTCGGTGCTAGACTCGGCGTACGAGACCCGATGCCATCCGGAGACGGAGACGCTCAACCATGCGGGCACACGACATCGATCAGGCTTCCGGCCACGCGCACGACGAGCCTGGCCGGCAAATCTCAGACGCCGATTCGCTGCCTCTGTCGGGACTCGGGCCTGGCCTGGGCTCGCAACCGGCGTCGGAGGTCATGGACCGACACACCCGCGAGCGGATCGAGCAAGCCCTGCGGCATGTCGCCCTCGGGGTCTGCGCGGCCAGCGGCGAGACCCTCTTCCAGACCATCGTCGACTCGCTGACCAAGACCCTCGGGATCGACCTGGCCTTCATCAGCGAGCTGCCGGCCGGCTGCGACTCCCATGTCGGCACCCGTGCGGTCAGCGATCGGGGCCACCCCATGCCCAACCTGGAATACGGGCTGGCCGGCACACCCTGTCGCTTGGTGCTGGACGAAGGTTTTCAGTTCATCGGGGATGATCTCTCACGGCATTTCCCGGGCGACAACATGCTGAGCGACCTCGGAGCCGTCGCCTACGCGGGCTATCCCCTCCTGGACTCGGCCAAGCGCCCCATCGGTCTGGTCGCGCTCCTGCATCGCAAGCCCTTGACCGACCCCGGGCTGATCGAGGCAGTCCTGCAGATCTACTCGGTCCGGGCGGCGGCCGAGCTCGATCGGCAACGCTCCGAGGCGAGCTATCGCGCCATCTTCGAGGCCGCGGAGGACGCCATCTTCGTTCACGACCTGACCACAGGGGCGATCTGCGACGCCAACCCGGCCGCCTGCCGCATCTACGGCTATTCGCACGAGGAGATGCTCCGGCTGAATCCCGCGCAACTCTCCTCCGGCATCCCGCCCTACGATCAGGCCGGTGCCGCCCGATGGATCGGGTTGGCAAGCGCCGGCGAGCCGCAGCGCTTCGAATGGCACCGTCGCAACCAGGACGGCAGCCTGCATTGGGACGAGGTGACCCTCAAACGCGCCACACTCAGCGGCATCGACCGGCTGGTCGCCATCACCCGCGAGATCACCGAGCGTAAGCGTGTCGAAGAGACCTTGAGGGCCACGGTCGAGGCCGCACTCGACGCCGTCATCGGCATGGACGGCGCAGGCAAGGTCATCGCCTTCAATCCGGCCGCGGAGCAAACCTTCGGCTATCGCCACGACGAGGTGATCGGAAAGCCGCTGGCCGACCTAATCGTCCCCGAGCGCTTCCGCGACGCCCACCGCGCGGGGATGGAGCGCTATCGCCAGGACGGCCAGGGGCCCATGCTGGGACGGCGCGTGGAGGTCATCG
>JBGSKP010000207.1:0-2431 GCA_041741175.1 Thiocapsa sp.
CGCGCTCGCATTCGGCGGCGCGATTGGCGCAGTAACCATAGAGGTTCTCGGCGCAGGGCCACCAAGGGTAGCCGCAATCGGAGCGCTCTAATTCCGAGGCGAGACACCAGCGGTAATCTCGGAATGCCTCGCTGTATCCGGCCTGGCATTGGCGATAATCGAACCGCGCATCGGCATTGCAACTGTCCTGGACGCCCTTGCAGCGGCTCACGCAAGCGATCTCGGCGATCCGGCTGGACAGGGTTGCGGTGCCCGCCGGGTATTGAGCGCAGCCACTCGTCAGGACGATGCCGACCAGGGCGGCAAGCCCGAGGATGTCCTGCCGGACCATCGGTCGGGTGCCGATGCCGCCGTGCCTGGCTCGGCTGGGTCTGACGCTGCTGGGCCATCTGTGCATCCCTGGGTTGCTCCCTATCGGGTTGGGTCGAGGTCGGTGGTGGCCTGAAGACCTGAATGCCCCGCACGGGCGCCAACTGTAGCCCGAAACGCCGGCGCTGTGCAGGGTGACGGTCGCGTGGGTCGCTCGACTGCGGATCGACGCCCCCTGCGGCAATCGCCTACACTGCAGCGGCGCTCGATGGGCGGGGGATCGAGCCACGCGTTGTTCGGTTACGGGTCGTCGGTGCCGCGTTGCGGATGCCCGGCCTGCGAGGCTTCCCGGTCGTTTTGCGCGGAGACTGCTCATGCCCCGACTTCATCTCGCCGCAGCCCTGACGGTTCTGCTCGGGGGATGTGCAATCGTGCCGCCGAGTCACCTGGGCGGTATTGCCACCAGCGTGACACCGATGGATTATGCGCGTCGACTTTGCGGGCACCTGGATCTTGAGTCCTATGCCACCTGCCTGAACGAGGTCTTGGACGACATCAACCGACGCGGCAACCGACTACCGCCAGGCTATTCGACCTCGGGTCCGTTCGCGGTCATCATGGAAGGCGACGTCTACATCGGAGACTACCGTTCCTGGCCGTTCGCAGCCGAGTTTCGGGTCTCGAACGGCCACCAGGGGTGTCGCGGCGGTTACAACGCCTTCACCGGCTCGGCCGACGCCATTTTCGACGTCTATTGTGACGACGGCCGCAGCGGCTGGGCCGACATCATCCGCGCCGCCGACGGGCGTAACGGCATCGGCAAGATCGGTCTCGACGACGGGACCGCCGGGGCGATCGTCTTCGGCTATCTGCCGCTCGGCAATCCCGCTCCGGCACGGAACCTCTCGCTGTAGTCCGATCCGAAGCTAACCGACGCTGGGCGCCTGAACCACCGGGTTTTCGAGCGCGCCGATCCCCTCGATCTCGATCGCGACCTGATCCCCTGCGGCCAGGAAGCGCGGCGGGATGCGTGCGAAGCCGACGCCGGGCGGGGTGCCGGTGATGATCAGCGTGCCCGGCAGGAGGGTCGTGTCGCGGCTCAGGAAGGCGATCAGCTCGGCGATGGTAAAGATCATATCGCTCGTATGCCCGGTCTGAACCCGCTCGCCGTTGAGCGTGCAGCTGACGCTTAGGTTCTGCGGATCGGGGATCTCATCGGCGGTGACAAGAACCGGACCCAAAGGACAGAAGCCGTCGAAGCTCTTGCCGCGAATCCATTGGCCGGCGCCGCCTTCTTTCTGCCAGCGCCGTGCGGAGATGTCGTTGGCGCAGGTATAACCGAGGACGTAATCCAGCGCGGATGCGACCGGCACATCGCGCGCGGTGCGACCGATGATCACGGCCAGCTCGGCCTCGTAGTCGACCTCCGGTCCATGCTCGCAGGCGTTCGGCAGGATGATGGGCGCCCCTGGATCGGTGATCGCGGTGGTGGGTTTCATAAAGACCACGGGGTTGGCCGGGATGGCTGCGCCGGTCTCCTCGGCATGCGCGCGGTAGTTCAGGCCGATGCCGTAGACATTGACCGGGATCAGCGGCGCCAACCAGCGCGCGACCACGAACTCGTCGGCGGTCTCGGTCAGTTTTGCGTAAAGTTGGCCGCCGAGACGGCGCGCATGTCCGGCGTCGATCGGGGTGCCGAGGTGGATGGTGCCTTTGGTGTCGAGAAATCGGGCGATCTTCATCTGAGGGTCTCTTTACTGAACGGGTGGAGAGTCATTCACCCCGGGCTGCCGGTGCGCAACTGCTCGGTCAATTTCTGAAGCTCGCGCTGCATCTCCAGGTTCTCGAACGGCCGCAGGGCCGGTACCTGGCGATTCATCAGCCCTTCGAGCAACTGCTGGCTGGAGCGCACCAGGCTGACCAGCTCGCCGGAGACACGGACCGTCTCATACGTATTCCAGGCGGCGGCGATATCCTTCTCCAGCTCGCGCCTGGCATCGCGCACCTGAACGGCTTGATCCTTCAGGTACTGCCGATAGATCTCGGCGGCCTGGATGGTGACCTGTTGGGCCGCCAGGTTGGCCGCGAGCAGTTCCTGGCGCCCCGGCGCCTCGCGCTGCAA
>JBGSKP010000208.1:0-4964 GCA_041741175.1 Thiocapsa sp.
CGGGGTCGCGCCCGCCCTGGTGGCGTACCACTGGGCCCTGGGTGGATTAGGCAAGGTCGGCTGGCTCGCTGCTTTCGTCTTCACCGCTGCCGCGGCGTTGCGCCTGGCACGCTTCAACACGCAGGTGCGGATTGCCGATAAGCGGTATTTCCAGGGGCTGGCCAGTCCGGCGGCGGCGGCTATTATCGCCAGCGGGGTCTGGCTCGGCGCGGATGCGGGCGTGGCCGGGTCGGATGTCGCCTGGCTCGCGGCCCTGATCACTGCAAGTGCAGGCCTGTTGATGGTCAGCAACTTTCGGTATTTCAGTTTCAAGCAGCTCAATTTTCAAGGCCGCGTCCCATTCCTCCTCGCCGTCGCCGTCATGCTCGGCTTTGCGGTGATTTTCATCAACCCGCCCCTGATGCTCTTCCTGATGGCCACCACCTATGCCGTGTCCGGCCCCCTGTGGACGTTGCTGAGGCTGCGGCAAACCCGCTCGCGGCGGCGTCGCAAGCTGCGCTGAGTCCAGCCGCGGCGAGCCGGGTGATGTGGCGTCGAGGGTCCGTTGCCGAGGGTTTCTTGCCGAGGGTTTGTTGACGTTCCAGGGCGACTGGTTTGTAGCGGGTCGAAAGCTGTTACCATCGAGGTGGATTGCCAAGTCGCCTGCTCGGAGTGAACGGAGCGACCCTGATCGGATGGATCCGCATGCTTGCCCTCGCGCCATTGACGGCGTTCATTCGGGCATGACCAGATCGATCTGACAAGAGGCCGATATGAGCGCACTATCCTTCAAAATGAACGGGGTGTTCAGCCGTCTGCGATCCTCGATTTCCAGCAGGTTAGTGGTTCGGGTGCCGGACGAGATGTCCTGTTGCGAGTTTGACTGTCGCAAGACCGAATGCCTCGACGGTGACTGGGAGGGCTGCCAGCAGCGTCTTCGGTATGCCGAGCGGCTGCGCGCCGATCGCTGCAAAGCCTCCGGGCAACCCTGATCCTGGTACCGGATGGTGGTAACCGGACCGCGCGAGATTCTCACACCGTTTCGGCCGATTCCGTTGGACGTGCCGGCGGGTCTGTCGCCGAACGAGTTTTTCAACAGCGCCGAGAATCTGCGCGATCTGGTCCAGAACAACGGTCTGTTGCGCAACCAGGAAGACCTGCTGCTCTACCGCAAGGCACTGGGCCATTCGACCGAGCTCGATTGCTCGATCATCTACGACACGTCCAAACGTATCCTCAATCCGCTTGGTCGCCCGGTGCGTCGCACCCAGATTCTGCCGCCGGTGAAGCGGGTGTGGAATCGGATGAACCGGATCATCATCGAGGCGATGCTCGAACGCTACCCGGACCCCGGCGAGGCGTTGGTGATGGCGGGCGAGGCAAGCCTGGACGCCACCTGGCCCATGACCTCGCCGGGCGTGCCGAGCATCCGCATGCTGCACAACCATTTCATCGTCTTTCCGATGGATCAACTGCGCTCCGCCCCGCTGGCGGATCCCAATCACCCCAATCTGACGGACGGCGGGCAGCACAGCCTGTTTCAGGCGCACATGCGTGATGTCTACCGGCGTTTTTTCGACGAGGCGCTCGACCTACGCATCCTTAAGACCGTCCACACCGACGAGTCCAGGCTGGCGCTGACCGGCTATCCCGAAGGACTGCCGTGCTGGGAGATTCAGGGTGGGGTCGCCGCCTTGGGCGACATCGCGTTCTGGGCCGAGTACGACGAGATCCTAAGAGGCTTTCTCGACTTCTATCGCACCTTTTTCTCGCAGGTGTCGAGCCGCAACGCGCAGATTCTGCCGGACGTCTATTTCCCGCGCCAGATCGAATCGGTCTTACTGTTCGACAATGCCTTCATGCAGACCGCCAAGCGGGTGCGGGATCGCTGTTTGAGCGATCCCGCCTATGCCAGCTCGATCCGCTGGGAGCCGGCGTTCAAGCAGTTGATCTTTCGGCACGAGTCGGGTCGACTGATGCTCACCATCAGCCAGAATTCGATCGGCAATGCAATCACCGAGTTGCTTGGCGTGGTCGTCAAGCGGATTCCGGATCGCAGCGCCTACGAAGCCTGCGAGCCGGCACTCATTGAACGTTTGCTGCAGATCAGGCGTAGGCTGATCGACGCCGATCTCGGCGACGGGATCGCCACGGCGCATTGGGGTGTTCAGTAGCGCGCCTTTGCGGTGCGGACTCGACGGGGAAGAGCTCAGCTCTGATTCGATCCATCGATTCTATTGGGTTGGTCGTACGGCGAAGAGGTCATGCCGCGCGGCCTCGGTAATCGTCGAGACGGCGGGATGCTTGATGTGGCGTTCGGCTGAGATGGCGTAATAGCGCTCTTTGATGTCGTCGACCCGGGCGATCAGCGCGACGCCGTACTTCTCCAGGATGTCCTGCTCCACGGCGGTCGGGGTGGTGAAGATGCCAACTCCGGCCTCGCCGAATGCCTTCATGAGTGCCCGGTCTTCAAACTCGGCGACGATGCGTGGCTTGACCGCATGGCGGTTGAACCAGAGGTCGAGCGCACGGTGCAGGGCGCTGGTCCCGGTGGGCATCAGCATCGGCGCATCCTGCAGTGATCGGGGAAAGTCATCGCGATAGCTGGCCGCAAGGTCACGGGTGGCAAAGAAGCTGATACCCGATTCGCCCAAAATGTGGTTGTAGGCGCGGATGTTCAGCGCTGGGTTGACCGGGCTGTCCGCTAGGACGAGGTCGAGCTTATGCACCGACAGATCGGCGAGCAGATCGGTCAGCGGGGCTTCGTGACAGATCAGGCGCACCGGATCGGGCAGTGCCAAAACCGGCGCCAGAACCCGATAAGCCAGCAGCTTGGGCACCACCATGGCGATGCCGACCTTCAGTGTGATGCCCGAGGCCGGCGGGCGCCCGGCGATCACGTCCTGCAGCTCGCCGCTTAGCCTGAAGATCTCGTCGGCATAGGAGAACACCAGTTGTCCGCTGTCGGTCAGCGCGAGATTGCGTCCGGATTTGCCGAAGAGCTTGGCGCCGATCTGATCTTCAAGCTCGCGCAACTGACCGCTGATGGTCTGAGGTGTGAGATGGAGCACCTCGGATGCACGTGCGATGGATCCGTGGGTGGCCACGGCCCAGAAATAGCGCAGGTGCTTCATGTTTAAGTTGGGCATGGGTGGTGAGTGTCCGCGCGACGTCTTATAAGGATCCTCGGGATCCGCCTGCCGGGAGCCGATGCGAGAGGCTCGACGCCGGATGTTGCGGGGGGGGGGCGAGCTTGGATGCCCCGACCACGGCGCGATGATAACCCCAAAATTCTATTGCCCGTGCCCGACGGGAGGCGGCATGATCAGCGCCCTGCCGCGCTCGGCGCGCGCCGCGACACATCGGGCCGGCGTTGCCTCGGGGCGTTGTGCGCCCCACACTGGGGAGGTGAGAGTGCATCGCGCGGGTGCGGGCCTCACGATTACCGGATTGCCGAACGCGTCTCGGCGATCCACATTCAAATGAACTGCTTCGTGCCGGTGGCAGGCCAGCTCCACGCCAGCGAACACCCAGATGGTTCGAGCCTCGGGTCTCGCGGTGGGCGTATTGTCTCGGCATGCGCTATCGTCACGATTGAGGCAAGCATGAGCAAGAAGCGACAACTGGATTTCGCCGGTCAAGAGATCGACGTGCATTTCGACGGACGCCTGTGCATCCACGTCAGTGAATGCGGCAACTCCAAGGGCGAGCTCTTCGTCGGCGATCGCGAACCCTGGTGCGCCCCGGATCTGGTCTCCAAGGCCGAGGTTCGGGAGATCATCGAGCGCTGTCCGACCGGCGCCTTGACCTACACCGACAAAGCCGGTGTCCCGGAGTCACCAGCCCCGACAAACAGCCTCAAGATCGCCAACGACGGTCCGCTGTATCTGACCGGCGATCTGCTTATCGAAGGCGCCGGCGAGGATATGCCCGGTGTGCAGTTTCGCGCGGCGCTGTGCCGGTGCGGGGCCTCGAAGAACAAGCCCTTCTGCGACAACAGTCACATCGAGGCCAATTTTCGGGACCCTGGTGCCGTGGGCGATAGGGGACCGGGCCTGACGGCGACCGGCGGCAAGCTTAAGGTGGAGATGCGCCCGGATGGTCCTTTGGCCCTGACCGGAAATCTCAGCATCCACGCCGGCAGCGGGCGCCTTGCGTGGGAAGGCGAGAAGGCATTCCTTTGTCGTTGCGGGGCATCCAAGAACAAGCCATTTTGTGACGGGACGCACAAGAAGATCGGCTTCAAGGGCTAAACCGCGCTTGGGGTGACCGGATGTCGATCAGGTGTTGACTCGACCGGCTCGGTTCTTAACGACGATGGCGTTGCGCGGTTTAGGATCTTTAAGTCGAGGCGTCAAGTCACGTGTCGGAATTCAGTTGAGCACCAAATCCAATCGTTGTCGTAATCGACAGCGACAACGAGGACCATGGTAAAGGTATGCTCTCGTCGAGTTGTTTTCTCATTGTTGAACCCTTCCTAAGGCACGTGCGCGCTGCGGTGCGGTTGGCTCGATGCAGGACCGTGCTGATGTGACCGTTCGCCCGTCGTGCCGGATGCTGTTTTGATGCTGATCGATGTGCTGTTTGATTTTGACGGGACGCTGGTCAACAGTCTGGAGGTGGCCTTCAGCGCGTTCGAGCGGGTTGGCCCCGATTTCGGGTGTGGACCGATCAGTCGCGAGCAGTTGGAGCGACTGCGCGGGTTGCACGCGCTTGATGTGGTGCAGGCGCTCGGCGTGCCGCTTTACCGGTTGCCGCAACTGGCGACCCGAATGCGTCGCGAGATGCGCGCCGATCTGATGGAGACCGCACCGATCGATGGCCTGGGTGAGGTCCTGGACGTTCTGTCGGCGCGCGGACATCGGTTGGGTGTGCTGTCCTCGAACGCGCGCTCGAGCGTCTGCGAGTATGTGCGCCGGCATCGGCTTCCCGGCCTTAATGCCGTCGTCGGCGGAACCGGCCTGTTCGGCAAGGCGGGTGCCTTG
>JBGSKP010000209.1:0-6186 GCA_041741175.1 Thiocapsa sp.
CAACCGGTCTTTCCCGAGCGGTTTCCGGCCGAGGCCGATCTGTTCCGGATCCATACCCTTGAAGACGAGCTGAGCCTGATCCGCGGCCTGAACCGATCGACCGGACGGACCGCGGGGGTCTATGTGGAGTTGAAACACCCGGCATGGCATGTCGCCGAGGGACAGGATCCGGTGCCGATCGTGATGCGCGAGCTGGATCGAGCCGGCTATCGCGGCCCTGAGGATCGCGTCTACATCCAGTGCTTCGAGCCCGATACGCTCAAGCGTCTGCGCGAGGAGATCGGCACGCGCATCCCGCTGATCCAACTGATCGGCGAGAACGACTGGTCGCCCGAAGATCTGCCGGTCGACTTCGAGCAATTGCGCACGCCCGAGGGCCTGGCAGCCGTCGCCGAGTACGCACGCGGGATCGGTCCCTGGATCGGCCAGATCCACCAGGGCCTGGACGAAACGGGCGCCCATCGGACCACTCGCCTGGTCGCAGACGCCCATGCCGCGGGGCTCTTGGTCCACCCCTACACCTTTCGCCGCGACGCACTTCCCGAGGGCTTCGGAGACTTTGATGCGCTCCTGCGGTTTTTCCTCGTCGATCAGGGCGTCGACGGGGTCTTCACCGATCATCCGGATGTCGCCGTTCGCTTGAGAAGTCGGTTCATCGTCAAGGATCGGCCGGAGTAGAAACATCGGCCGCGCTTGGGCTCCGCCGCCTGCATCGACGTCCACTTCCCTCGGCGTGGACTGAGGGTCGGTCGTCTCAGGACGTGCGCGGAGGAGTCCGATCCGCCTCCGTTGCGTCCAGGGTCACCGCGGCGGACGCCAGCGCTCCCGCCACATCACGCGCCCGCCTCGCGGGGAAATGGGAGAACAACAGGGTCTCGGCCGGACCCCATAGGGTCACCCAAGCCACGATGATGAGGCTTTCGCTCAGCACCGTGATGAAGCGCCCCTCGAACCAGGTCACGATGGCCTCGTTGACCAGGATCACGAGTCCGACGACCAGGAAGGCGACCAGGAAGGTCCAGCGGCCGTTGTAGGCCAACCCACGGATCTCTCCCTCCGCATCCGCGGATTCCGCGCGATAATGGCTTTGAAGTGCGTGACGCACCTCATTGACGCGCCCCACGTCATCGCTCGGGACGTCGACCCTGATTCGAAATCGCGAGCCCTTCGATCGATGCGTTGCCGCAGCACATGTGCCCGGAGCTCGGACGAGCGAGCCCGCGCAAGTCTCGGCACCCGGCAGTCGATCCGCGACCTGCCTCGCCTCGCTGGTCCGGCGTGCCCGCACCTCGCTAGGCGGCACCATGCAGCAGCAATTCCTCGCGGCACGCCTCGCTAAACCCGCGCAATGGATCCATCGCATCAATCATCGCTTCACTATCCAAGAGCTCCGGGATTTCGCGAATGGTCCTGTTCGGTGCGAGATACGTTTCGATAATCACGCGCACGACGCGCTCCGCAGTCTTGACAACCCTTGGCGACGACAGCATGCGCATCTCGCTGACCAATGCGTAAAGGTTCACGAGATTGGCGACTTCCGCCTGATCGCGTGTCAAGGCGTCCGTGTACCATTTCGAAGCCTCTTCAATGAAACGTCTATAGAGCGCTTCCCGCCTCCCCAGGTCGCTGGTGCGCTGCTGCGTTCTGAATTGCAGGTGCTGGGTCAGCCACGACGCCGTCAAGGACGTCAGCCCCCCAATCATCGCTCCGGCGAGCCCTGCAACGGCCGAAACGTATGCGGGATCCATCTCTCAATCACCCCATCGCTGTGTGGTGTGCAATCCGCGTATTCGCTGCACGCGGCGGTTCGGGTCATGATATTCAAGATACCTGATTGTCGAGGGCGTGAAGACGATACGCAACTCGCTCCACGGCGCGTTTGCTTTCCGCGATCGCTTTCTTCGGTCGATGAAAGATCAGTGATCACTCGGTCACGACGGTTCCGGGCGGGGCCTTGGCCCATGGATAACCCTCCCTGGCCAGGAGGTAGCCGAGGTCGTAGAGGGCGCTCATGTAGACCGGATCGAACGGTTCGTCGGATTTGCCCGGGAAGTCGTCCGGTACACAGGCCAGGTTGTAGTCGAGGCCGTCGCGTTTCGCCCCGAGGAACATCCGGTACATGTCCCCGATCCCCTGGGTACGGATCAGCGAGGAGATCGATCGCTCGGCGATCGCCGGCAGCCGCCGCGGGACCGCCTTGGGGTCGAGCATGATCTTGGAGTTGCGCACGACGTAGACCTTCGGCGTGCCGGGCACCTTTAGCTTGCGCAGCACCCGCTTCCAGTCGAGGCCCAGGGGATAGAGGAAGACCTGAGTGGCGGTGCCGCCGTCGACGTGCATTTCCTCGTAGCGCCGACCATCGACACCCTCGACCGCGATATGGACTGGCGGGAAGGCGCCGGGGACCGAGGCGGAGGCGAGCATGATGTCGCGGATCAGCTCCGGCGCATCGGGCTGCCCGCTCGCGGCGATCTCGGTGATGTCCCACACGACCGGGCGCGCCTGATCTAGGTTGACGGTCCCGATGAAGAGCCGGCGTCCCCGGCGTCCCTCCGCGGCGATCCGCTCAAGGACCTCGGGTGTGATGAACTCGGTGATCTTGGCCCGCAGCGGCGCGGTATCGGCGATGGACTCCGTGCCGAGGATCTCGATCCAGGAGCGCTTGCGCAGGAGATCCTTGGTCGCGTACCGGGTGTAGAACCCCCGGAGTTCGGCGTCGTACTCGGGGCCGAGGAAGGCAAAAGGTGCGATAAGCGCTCCCGTGCTGATTCCGGTGACGATCGTGAATTCCGGGCGGGTCCCGGCGGCGGTCCAGCCGTTGAGGAGTCCGGCACCGAAGGCCCCGTCGGAGCCGCCGCCGGAGATGGCGAGATAGTGGTGCGGCCGGCCATAAATGCCGGAGAACCCCGCCCGCACCTCGGCATCGGATAACGCGAAGAGCGATGGATCCAACCAGACCGGCGGATCGTCGCCCCACGCCCGGGCGCGCTCGATCCCCGGGATGCCGGCCGTCTGCGCTTGACCGTCGGGAACGGGGTTGCGGGCAGGCCCGGTGGTGCAGGCCTGCAGAAGTGCCATCAGCAGGATCAAGGGCCACCAGGCTCGGCCGACGGGGAGTCGCCTCGGATGTCGCGTCGGGGGCTCGAGCATTCTCTTCACTCCAAGGCTATAGACGCATCATCAGGGCACCGGCAAACGTGAGCAGGACGTTGGCGAAGGTGTAGGTGCCGGCGTATCCCAGGGCCGGCACGCCGGAGCGTGCCGCCTCGGTGACGACATTCAGGGCCGGTGTGCTGGTCATGGCGCCGGTGATGGAGCCGAGCAGAAGGGCCGGGTTCATGCGAAGCAGCCGGCGTCCGACGAGATAGGCCATCAGCGGGGGCAGCAGGGTCACAAGCACACCGCCGAGGATGATGAGTGGCCCGACAGAGGCCAGGGCCTCGACGATGCCGCCGCCGGCATTGAGTCCGACACCGGCCATGAACAGCATCAGCCCAAGCTCCATCAGGACATAGCGAGCCGCCGGGGGTACCTGCCCGAAGGTGGGCATCACCGAGCCGAGGTACCCGATCACAATCCCGACGACGAGGAGTCCGCCCGCCGTTCCAAGACCGATCGAGACCTCGCCCAGGGTTAACGTGACCAGGCCAAGCAAGGTGCCGAGGATCATGCCGAACGCGAAGGTGGCGAGGTCCGTCTTCTTGAGGTCCCGCTCGACGAATCCGACCGCTTCGGCCAGACGCTGCAGATTGTCCCTTTCCCCCACGACTTCGAGGCGATCGCCCTTCTGCAATGGCAGTGCAGGCTCCAAGGGCAAATCGATCGACGCGCGTGCAAGCCCCGTGGCGAAGCAGCCGTAAGCGCTCGGCATGTCGAGATCCTTCAGGGTTTTTCCGACCACCTTGACGTCGGTCACGACGATCTCGCGGGAGGTCACCTGGTAGTTCAGCAGATCCGGTTCCAGGACCTCTTCGGCGTCCTTGCCTCGTACTCCCTCATGCACGCCTATCCCGGCGATGACGGAGACGAGGTCCCCCGCTTCGAGCACCCGATCCGGTGCACCGTCCAGAAGCTCGGACCCGCGCTTGATCCGGAGCACCTTGCCTGGAAGGTGTCCGGCCTCCGCATCGACCTGCGCCACGGTCTTTCCCGTCATGTCCGCCGGCAACCGGTAAGCGCGAACGATCGGCAGGCTCCCGCCGGGACCGCGGCGACGCCCTTCTCGCCCGAGTCCTCGCTCGCGCGCCAGCGTGGACGCCTCGACAGACAGATCGATGCCGGCGATGCGCGGAAAGAAACGCGCGAGGAGGATGATGCCCAGGGTTCCGAAGACATAGGTGATGGCGTATCCGACGCTGATGTTCTCCAGCGCCTTGGCCCGGGAAACCGCTTCCGGCAAGGTCGCCAGACCGCTCCTGACGGCATCCTGAGCGCCGGCGAGGGTCGGCGTGCTCGTGAGGGCGCCGGCGAGCATTCCGGCGCCGAACCCGTACTCCAGTCCCATCAGTCGGGCAAGGACGAGACTCAAAGCGACGGCCGTGACCGCGACGACGAATGCCAGGGTCACGTACCTGAGACCATCGGCCGCGAAGGCGCTGAAGAAGCTGGGTCCGGCCTGGATACCGACCGAGAAGATGAATAGAGCGAACCCGAAGGCGCTCGCCCCCGGCGGAGCCTCGAATCCGAGATGCCCGAACAGCAGACCCATGAGCAGGACGCCGATGACCGGTCCCGCGGGGACGTCGGCGATCCGGATCTTGGCGACCAGATAACCGAGGCCGATGACCGTAAAGATCAACAGAATCGGGCTTTCGGCGAGCAGCGCAAAGACATCGATGGTCATGCCTGATTCCAGTCAATGAAGTGGAAGCTTGTTGTTGCCGAGCTGATCGAATCGGATCGAATCGGCGTTGGAGCGCCGCCCCTTTGAGATCCTTTCCGCACGAACCTGAGCCAGTGGTCAGGCCGCGTTGCCTGGTTTGGCCACCCACTGCGACTTCTTGCCTCGCATGCCGAGCGGCAGCGCGAGCCCGACGCGGTGCCGTGCCATGGTGTTGCCGGGATCGAGGTTGGCCAGCATGAGGGCGGCCGCATCGGCGTACGGCACGATCATCCGGGGGATCAAGTACGCAAAGAGCGGTAGAAGCAAGGGGCCAGGAAGTGCGCGAGCAAACGCCGGAACCGCAACCGGCAATCGATCCAGGGCGATCCGCAGTCTGTTCAGGCCAAGAGCGGACTCTTCCACCATGGGCCCCGGGCAGAGAAGCCGCCAGTCCAGGCCCGACCGACCGATGCGCTCGAAATTGACTCGGTGTGGCCAGTACATCGACTTGAGCCGGGGCAGCTCGATGCCTTTGCGACCGGATTCGTCGATGTCCAGGAGCGCCGCCCCCGCGAGGAACCAGCAGACGGGCTGCGCGGCAGTCGGCAGTAACTCCACGGCGGTGACGAGCCGGTCGATGATGTCGACGAAGGACTGGCCGTCCGAGACGTGGCCAGCGCAGTTGATGAGCGCATCCTGTCCTTCAATGAGCTGCGCGATCTCAAGGGGCGCGACTGTGCTGAGATCGCCTTGGTGCAATGAAACCTGAGTCAGAGTCTCGAGCGGCAGCCTCGACGGGGTGCGGACGAAGACAGTGACGTGGTTCCCCGCCGCCAACGCCTGGCGAAGCACGTGGCGACCCAGGGATCCTGTTGCACCAAAGATCATGAGACGAGACAAGCGATATCCTCCTGTAGGTGCATGGGCAATCGGTAGCATTTTCATTGCCGATAGCTCGAATTTTCGACTCATCTCCGCCATCAAACCGAGCGATGACCTTGGATCGAGGCGATATGCCGGGGTATGGCTCGGGGCGGGTGGAAGGACGGGGCGATCATATTAATCAGGCCCTTTCGGTGCGGCCGGAAATTTTTCGCGTGTCCCCGGGGTTGCCGTGGGTGTCCCTTGCCCATGCTCCGTCCAGGTCCAGCTGCCGTCTGCGTGGATGTCAAGGACCGCGTCGAAGAGCTCTTGCGGTACGTCGGATCGCCCGAAGCAGATATAGGCGATCGAGAACTCAGAAAGCGCCTTGAGAACCCCCTGCAGCCGCTCCGCGCCCACGGCGGTTTCCGGACGATCCAGGACCGCGAAGCGCGGTGCGGCGAGGATGACGCGGACGACGGCGAGCAGCTGCTGCTCGCTCA
>JBGSKP010000210.1:0-19085 GCA_041741175.1 Thiocapsa sp.
GCCGTGGGTCTCGAAGATGGTCCGGCTTTCGGCGCGGGATTCGGCGGTGCGGCGAATCGCACCCATGCGGCGTCGGGCCTCGCGGGCGGCGGCTTCGTGGTCGAGGATCGGGGCCGGGTAATCGCGACCGATCAGGCATCCGCAGGCGTCTTGCTCGGCACGGGACATCTTCCAAGGAGTGTGGATCCGTGCGTCCGGGACATCGGTCAGCTCGGGCAGCCAGCGGCGAATGAAGATGCCGTCCGGATCTTGGTCTTGGGACTGCTTGACTGGGTTGTAGATGCGCAACGTGTTGATGCCGGTGGTGCCGGATTGCATCTGCACCTGGGACCAATGGATGCCGGGCTCGTAGTCCGTAAAGACGCGGGCCAGATGGAGTCCCGGCTCGCGCCAATGAAGCCAGAGATGGTAGGCGCTGAAGGACACCAGCATGGCGCGCATCCGAAAGTTGATCCAGCCGGAGTGGATCAAGGCGCGCATGCAGGCGTCGACGAAGGGGAAGCCGGTTTGGCCTTGGCGCCAGGCGTCGAGCCGAGTCGTATCCGGTATCGGGTCGCGGAGGCCATCGCAGGCGCGGTGCATGTTCTCGAATTCGATACGGGGCTCGCTCTCCAGCTTCTGCATGAAATGGCAGTGCCAGTGGAGCCGGCCCTCGAAGGCCGAGAGTGCTTTGGGCCAGGTGCTGCGTTGCCCGCTGCTGTGGGCAAGCGTCGCCACCTGCTCCCGGCGATGGCGCGTCGCTTTGACCAGCTCGCGGATCGAGAGCGTTCCCCAGGCGAGATGGGTGCTCAGGCGCGAGCAGGCGCCGTAAGCGGTCAAGGGGCTCGACATCTCGCGGTGATAGGCTTCGCCGCGCTCGCGCAAGAAGCCTTCGAGTGTCACGACGCCGGCGCGCCGACCGCCGGGTTGGCGTTGCGGGCAGGGGTCGTCGGCAATCCCCAGCTCCCGTCCATCCGGAATGTTGCCGAGCCCGCCGATCTCCGACAGTGGTCCCAAGGGTCCCAAGGGTCGCAGGACGGGCGGCGGCTCCAATGGCGTCCGCATCCGTTGTTCCCAGATCTTCGACCAGCGGTTGCGCGTTTCGAGCCGGCGGACCACGCCGTTCTGGGGCAGCTCATGCCAGGGGATGCCGCGGCTGCGCAGCAGATCGCCGACGGCGATGTCCCGCGCGTAGGTCCAGCCGTTGCCGGTCTCCTCGTGCGACCAGACGGCCTGGATGGGCAGACGATTCAGGAGATCGTTCAGGATCGGGATGGCCTCGCCGACGCGGATCACTAAGGGTTGCCCAAGTGCGGCGAGATCCGCCCGCAGCTCGCCCAGACACTCGACGATGAAGGCCCAGTGGCGGCCGGAGGCATCCGGTTGTAACCGGTATCGGGGCTCGACGATATAGAGCGGCAGGACCGGGCCGCGCTGTGCGGCCTGCGCGAGGGCGGCATGATCGTAGACCCGCAGGTCACGCTTGAACCAGACAAGTTGCATGGGTTTCATCCGGGTTGAGGCCGCGTCGGGGTCGTCAGACAATCGAGTCTGGCCTGGCGGGTTGCGTGATCACGGAAGCGGAAGAAGCCGTGGGTGGCAGCGGGCCACAGTGTGCTGTCCCAGGTCCGGCGGATGCGGACGAGACGGATGTCGTGCTCGGTCAGTCGCTCGTCGAGGCGCTCCAGACGCTCCCGCCAGGGCCCCACCGGTGTTTCGAGCGTGACGACCTGGCGCACGGCGAGCCCGCGGGCCCATGCCTCGGCATCGGCCAGCCAATCGGCCTCGTCCAGGGCAGACGCGGCAACGCCGAAATGCGCTTCGGCACGAGACCGGGCATCGACGATCGCGGCGCGTGAGAAGTCGACGACCGGCGTGGCTGGATCGAGGCTCGTGCCGACCATCCGGTCCCAGCCACCGGCTACGCCTCGACACGCGAGCATCGACAGGCGCGAGACCTCCGGGGTGAGATCCTCCGGCGTCAGCAGCAACCCGCTCGGGATGTCCATGTCCAGCGCGACCGGATCGGGAAGCGGACGCGGCGCGAGATCGAGCGGCGGTTCGGTCAGGTGCGACGCCTGCTCGTCGAGTTCGCCCGCGGGATTGAAACGCCCGTCGGTGTAACGGGCGATGTTCTCCGCGCGGGCGAGATAGTGCTTACCGCGCGTGTGGAGCCCCGCGACCCAGCGCCAGGAAAGGGTGTTCGAGGCTGGATCGCCGTCCAAAAGGTGGCGCAGAAAGTAGGCGGCACCGAGCGTCCAAGGCAGACGCAGGGTGAAGATCCAGATGCTCGCAAACCACATGCGGGCGTGGTTGTGCAGGTATCCGGTCTCGATCAGCTCGCGCGCCCAGGTATCGAAGCAGGCGATTCCTGTTTGGCCGGCGATCGCCTCGGCAACGCGGACCGACGCCGTCCCCGTGAGCCCGTCGTGGTCGCGCCGGAGCTGATCGATATAGGCATCCCAGACCTGAGGGCGCAGCTCAAGCCAGCCTTTCCAGTAGGTCCGCCACAGCACCTCGGAAACGAACTTGTCCACGGCATCCCGCGGATGGGCGTCCCGAACCGCGGCGACCACCTCGCGCTCCAGAATCAGACGATTTCGCAGATAAGGCGAAAGACGCGAGACTCGATAATGCGGCGGGACGACCCGATTGCGCTCGCGTGAATAGACCGCGGCATGCGGAACGAATGAGGCTAGGCGCACGAGGCCAGTCGCCCGCGTCGGCGTCGCGGCCTGCGGGGCGTCGCCGGGTATGCCAGGTTTTCGCATCCCGCATCGTTGCATCGTTCTCTCCGTTTTGACCTGAAGCAACGACATGGATGACGCCGGGCGCTTTTCAACCCGGACCCAGTGTCAGGTCACGCCGACCTTGATCGGCTGTCGGCGTCTTGCCTTGTCCTACGGCATCTCCGCACGCAGTACACCCTGATTACAGTTCACCTTGCCCTTGTCGCTTTCAACCACGAGAGATCAGCGAAGGGTAGGATCGACAGACGCGAGGTCTGAGCGGCGGAGCGGGTCATCGGGTGTCACCGAAACGTCATTGGCAGACGTTAGATTGGGGACCAAGGCCAATGGCAGAGCATGAGGTCGAAGCGATCATGAGCCTAAGAACGATGCCTCCGAGAGCGTTTGGGAAGCGATCCCGCCCGCGCTCTCGGACGTTCGTCCTTCGCTTGCGGTGTATCCTATCCGGGTTGCTCCTGACAAGCGCCCAGACCATGATCGCCGGACCCGCCGAGGATCAGTCCATCAGTCTCAGACTTCTCACCGACCCCTATCTGCAGCGGCCGACGGACGACTCGGTCGAGGTCGCTTGGGTCACCGAGCTGCCGGGCCATCGCCACTGGCTCCTTTACGGTGCCGATGTCGATGACCTCGGGGTGCAGGATCTTGCCCGCCTCTCCGGAGATCCGCGGAGTGCTATTGGCCCCGACGGTGCTGTTCGGATGTCTGAGGCCGCGACCCTTCAACTCTCGCGAATGCGAGAGGACGGCGACTCTCATCCCCCGGCGGATTCGCCGAACGGACCGGTCGAACGGCCGCTTTGGCGGCACGCCGCGCGGGCAGACGGGCTTCGGCCGGGCGAGCGCGTCCCCTACCGGGTGCTCAGCCTCGACGATGCGGGACAGGCGGTCCTGAGCGATGTCTTCACGCTCGCACCAAAACCCCCGTCCGGGCAGGCCGTGAAGATCCTGTTGACGTCGGATCACCAGACGCTACCCATGACCCCTGCGAACCTTCAGAAGGTCGAGGAGACGGTCGGGCGGGTCGATGCCGTCTTCGTTGTCGGCGACCTGGTCAATCATCCGGATCGCGCCTCCCAGTGGTTCGACGATGCCCGTGGGACTGCCTTCTTCCCGGCCCTGCAAGGGCGCGCTTCGGCCGTCATCAAGGACCAAGACGGACGCGAGACCCGCTATCGAGGCGGGCGCCTGATCCAATATGCGCCGCTCTACACGGTGATCGGCAACCACGAGGTCATGGGACGGTCGGTGCCCGGCCGGCGTCTTGCGGACGAGTTCGGCGCTCCGGTGCCGCGCAAGGTCGCCGAGACGGCCTACGAAGGGCGTGCCGGGGAGATCAATCCGAGCGGCGATCCGGAGATCCGCGCGCGCTGGATCAAGGACAACAGCTTCAACCTCGACAGCTATCTGGAGCTGTTCACGCTGCCGGATGACGCGCCCGGCGGTGAGATCTACTGGGCCGAGACCTTCGGCGACATCCGCGTCCTTGGACTCTACGTCACCCAGATCTGGCGCACGCCGAAGCTGGACGCTGCTCGACCGGGTCGCTACCGCGAGGCCGATCCGCTTCCGGACGACCCGCTCGACCAGGGTTGGGGGCAGCACATCTTCGAGCGGATCGACCGCGGCAGCGCTCAGCTTGCGTGGCTTGAGCGCGAGCTGGCGAGTCCCGCATTCCGAAACGCCAAGTATCGCGTCGTCTTGATGCATCACCCCATCCACAGCATAGGAGCCAACAGCTCGCCACCTTTTACCGACCCGGTGCGCATCGAAGAGCGCGACACGAACGGGGCACTGACGGGCGTGCGCTACGAGTATCCGCGCTCGGACGACTATCTGGTTCGGGACCTCGAGCCGCTGCTTCGACAGGCCGGTGTGCAGCTGGTCGTGAACGGACACTCGCACCTCTGGAACCGCTTTTTCGATCGCGGGGTGCACTACCTGGAATCTTCGAATGTCGGCAACAGCTTTGGGGCCTTCCATCTCATCGGCGGCCAAACACGTCCGGTGCCGCCGCCCCCCTGGAACGCCTCAAACGCCACCGCTCAGGGCGACCCGAACGGGCTCGAGCCCATTGTGCCGAGCATTGCTCCCGAAACGGACGGCGACCAAGTCCTGCCCTATATCGCGAGCAATCAGCTCACGCTCTTCTCGATCCTCGACACCACCGACGGGTCGGTGACCAGCTATGCCTTCGACACCAGCAGCCCCGATTCGGATGTCCGGACGGTCGACCGATTCATCCTGAAACCATAAGGGCCTGAATGCTCCGATCTTAGGAACGAGCCGAGGCCGACCGGCACGACGGCGTACCGAAACGTCTGTTGCGTGGTTACAAGTCGATCCGCTTGTGCTCGCGATTGTGGGCAACATAAGCTCTTGATCTAAAAAAGTAACCCCGTTTGATCGCGGAAGATTATGGCGTGACGACAAGACCCAGACCTCGACCTTAGTTGGCTTCGCTACGCGGCCCCAAAACGCGAATAGCAACAACCTCGTCGGACCTGGAGACGTCACCTGCTCCGCTCAAACCTTCCTGAAGTACCCGTTGGTGTATTCGCCCGCGTACAGTACGCAAACGTTCTCGGGCTTGTCTCGGAAGAATTCGTCGGTGGCACGCTTAACCCCAGGTGAGCGATAACACCCATCAAGGCCCGCGCGCTGAAAAACGTCTTCATCGTAGTACACGGCAAGCATGCCAATCGCACCAGGGGCCATTCGCTCATACACATAAGGAAGCAGGTGCCGTGTCGATTCGTATAGATCTCCATCGATCAGTGCAAACGAAAGGCGATCGGGCAGTTCTTTCGGAACGGTGTCCTGGAACCAACCCTGGTGCACTTCTGGCATCTTCAGGTTCAATGCCCTGAACTTGGAAACGAGAGCCTCTGGACCAACAGCCATGTAGCCTTTATCGTAAACGTCATCTTGCTGATCCTTTTCCGATAAATGGGGCAATCCTTCGAAGCTGTCGTAAGCGTGGACCTGCTTCTCCGGCGCCATTTCGGAGATGACCCGCTGCATGACCACGGTGCTGTCACCCGCGTTGCAGCCCAAATCAACCACATCACCCGGAATCTCGTAGGCGACCGTCTGCTCCAGCAAATGAAAGAGATTCATTCGGGCCTCGACAGTGGCCATGTGCGGTTGAGGTGGCACTAAACGGAAGGGTAGACGCACCTTTTCCAGGATCCGATTTGCGTTCTCTTGCAGCCCGGTCGCAGTGCGATGGTCCCAATCGTCAAAGGCCGTGGCAATGAAGGTATTGTGCATGAGGCAAGCTCCGGACAGTTTCGTTCTTCTCGTGATCGACGGGGATACCTCCTGCATCCAGTCACCGTGCCTTTCAGCAACGCGACGATCTACACTTAGCGCGTACCGACCGCAAATCATCGTTGAACGCCGACTTCAGCCGCTTCTGTTCATCGATGGCCGACGCACAAGCTCCGGCTTAACTGAGTTTCAGATCGCTCGCCCCCTTTTGCGCGGCGATTCTGAGACTTGCAGGAGCTTGGCGGCACAGATGAAGCGGACGATGGTTCCGATCGAGGCACTTGAATGAACTAGATTCAAACAGGGTCGAAATTCTAAAGCATCTGGAATCAAAAATCTCATACTGGCGGTCGTCGCCGCTTGCGATGTCGGCGTGACGTTCAAGGCATGCAGCCGAATACGCGTTGCCGTTCGACGTCGGCATTTTCGCGGCAACCGCCGATCTCGCACCTACGGCATTGCACTCGTGAGGTCCTGCAGGCGGCGGCGCACGTTTCGGTGGGGGGGTACTAGTTGATAAAAAAAAGCCCGGCGGGGTGCCGGGCTGGAAACGTCTCATGATGAGAGACGAGGAGGACATTGGTATCGATCGTTTAAGTCTAGGGCCGCGTGAGTCGCCAACATGCCCGAGACATCGATGTTCTGGTCTTGAAGATTTTCGGCTCTGAACCGCGCCTCGCCGAGGTTGTTCTCTTCAGCGAGTCTGACATCAATTTCGTACCGATTTTAACGGTACCGAGCGCGGTTTAGATGTGACAAGCGCCTCAGTGCATGAAGAGGCCGCCGTTGACCGGCAGGTTCGCGCCGGTAATGTAGGCGCTCTCGTCGCCGGCCAGGAAAGCGATCGCCGCGGCGATCTCTGCAGGCTGTGCCATGCGACGCATCGGGACGCCCGAGATAATGGCGTTGCGCACGGTGTCGTCCATCGCGAGGGTCATGGCGGTCTCGACATAGCCGGGCGAGACGGTGTTCACGGTGACACCCTTGGACGCGCCTTCCTGGGCCAGGGCCATGGTGAAGCCGTGCATACCGGCCTTGGCCGCGGAGTAGTTGGCTTGGCCGAACTGGCCGCGCTGACCGTTGACCGAGGAGATGTTGATGATCCGACCGAAGCCGCGATCCAACATCCCTTCCCAGACGTTGCGCGTCACGTTGAAGACGCTGTCCAGGTTGACCCGCATCACCGCATCCCACTGCGCATGTTCCATCTTCTTGAAGGTCTTGTCGCGGGTGATGCCGGCACAGTTGATGAGGATGTCGACCGGGCCGTGCTTCTCGGTGATCTCTTTGATCATGCGCGCACTGTCTTCGAAGGAGGACACGTCGGCGGCGAAGGTGTCGATGGCGAGGCCCTCGGCCGCGCGATCCGTCTTCCAGGCGTCCGCAGCGGCAGCCTCGGAAGGATGGTGATTGGCGACGACCGTGCAGCCGTCCTGTGCCAGACGGGTGCAGATCGAGGTGCCGATTCCGCCGATTCCGCCGGTCACGAGTGCAATGCGAGCCATGTCTCTTTCCTCCAGGTTATTTTGGTTTGTCGTTCGCGGATCCCGGAGCGATCAACGCGCGATCCGCTCACGGGGCTTGGAACCTTCCGGTCCCGAGTCATTCGCAACGTCCCTGCGAAGGGGCGTTGCGAATGGCAGTCCATCCTTGGACAAGCCAGTTCAGCCTAGCCGAGAGGATCCCGCTTAAGCCGCAGGAACGGCCTTGCGCAGGTCGGCGGAGACATCGGCCATGTTCTTCTCGAACCAGGTGCGGTAGTCGTCGCGCACATCGCTCACGGCCTGCATGCTGGTCTTGCCTTCGGCCAGAACGCGCTCGCTCAGCTCCTTGGTGGCCTCGACCTGGCCCTTGAGGAACTCGTTGTAGCCCTTGGAATCGGTGGCCAGCTTCATCATGCGCATGGTGTGCTCCATGAACAGGCTCATCGCATCCATCTGGCGCGCCGACATCTTCTCGAAGATGCGGACGTTCAGCTCGCCGAGCTCGGTCATACGCTCGACAGTCTTGTTGGTGAGGTCGTTGACGGTGTTGAGAGTCTCGTTGGTCGTCATGAGGGTTGCTCCGTGAAGTTGTGCAGTGCAGCAATTGTTGCAGTGCACAATAGTCGCGTGAAGAACGCCTGTCAACCCTAAAGTTTTTAATGAAGTGGATTGAAACATCACAGGCCCAGCGGATCGGTGACGCTGGACGCGACCGCTCACGCCGCCCCGTCGTCTCCCTTGTCGTCCTTCGGCGTCACGGCGGGCGTCGTGCTGTCGGCCTTACGCCGGCGGTCGGCACCGAGATCAAACCCCGCGGCACGCATCAGCTCGCCCTGGATCTCGGACCACAGCTCGACGTTCTTCTGAGTCATACGGGTCATCGCATCGAACGGCGTCTCGCCCAAAGAGCGGACGAGCTCGTGCTGCTGCTTCGAGAAGAGGTCCAGCGAGCCTTCGAGATAGCGGGCGAACATTCCCTGGAGGGTGCCGCCGTAAAAGCGGATGATTTGAGAGAGCATGGTGGCACTGAAGAGAGGCTCCCCGCCGCTTTCCTCTTCAAGCATGATCTGCAGCAGTATCGAACGGGTGATGTCGCTGTCGTTTGCCGTGTCGACGACTTTGAAGGCGGTGCAGCTCATGACCAGGCCACGCACATCGGCGAGGGTGATATAGCGACTGACTTCGGTATCGTAGAGGCGCCGATTCGGATACTTCTTGATGATGCGCTCGTCTTTCATGGGCATCTCGGCTGTGTCGTCCTGTGGTCTTTTGGAAGTGTACCCCAATGGCTGCCGGGGGGCTGCCGGGGCACGGCGTGTCCCCGGCGATCCGTCGCCGGGGACACGCGCTGCGAGACGCGTATTAGACCCGCTCGACCGCCAGGGCAACGCCTTGACCGCCACCGATACAGAGTGTGGCGAGCCCCTTCTTAGCATCGCGCTTCTTCATCTCATACAGCAGGGTGACCAGGATGCGCGCGCCCGAGGCGCCGATCGGATGGCCGATCGAGATGGCGCCGCCGTTCACGTTGACCTTGCTCAGATCCCAGCCCATTTCCGCGTTGACAGACATGGCTTGTGCTGCGAAGGCCTCGTTGGCTTCGATGAGGTCCAGATCTTTCGGCGTCCAGCCGGCTTTTTCCAGACACTTGGTCGAAGCCGGGATCGGTCCCGTACCCATGATCGCCGGATCCACACCGGCACTGGCGAAGGCAACCAGGCGGGCAAGGGGCGTCAGACCCAGCTCTTTCGCCTTGGACTCCTTCATGACCACCACCATCGCCGCCCCGTCGTTGAGGCCGGAGGCGTTGCCGGCCGTCACCGTTCCAGTCTTGTCGAATGCAGGGCGCAGCTTGGCAAGCGCTTCGGCCGTCGTGCCGGGGCGCGGAAACTCATCTGTCGCGAAGACGACCGGTTCGCCCTTGCGCTGCGGAATGCTGACCGGAATGATCTCGTCGGCAAAGCGCCCGGACTTGATCGCCGCCTCGGCCTTCTGCTGTGATGCGGCGGCAAACGCATCCTGCGCATCGCGGGTGAATTCGTATTTCTTGGCGATGTTCTCTGCAGTCACGCCCATGTGATACTGGTTGAAAGCATCCCACAGACCATCGACGATCATGCTGTCTTTCATCGTCCAGTCGCCCATGCGCTGCCCATCGCGCGAACGCGGCAGGACGTGCGCGGACTGGCTCATGCTCTCCTGGCCCCCGGCGATTACGATATCGGCATCGCCGCACGCAACCGCCTGCATCGCTAGATGAACTGCCTTAAGCCCGCTGCCGCAAACCTTATTGATGGTCATGGCTGGAACCGCGTGAGGCAGACCCGCGTTCACCGTAGTTTGGCGCGCCGGATTCTGGCCGACGCCAGCTGTGAGAACCTGGCCGAGAATCACCTCGTCGATCTGGTTCGGGGAAATCCCGGTACGCGCCATCAGCGCTTTGAGCACGGCGGCACCAAGCTCCGTTGCCGGAAGGGAAGACAGGCTGCCGCCAAAGGTGCCGACCGCTGTGCGGCCTGCGTCGACGATCACGATGTTGTCGCTCATGGTGTAAATGCCTTTAGGATTTGGGAGATGAACGCTCGTTGGCAATGGCTAGCCGATCCGCAGACCGGGCCGCAGGATCTAAAATGCCCCGCTCGCGCTGAAGGAGCAACCCGTAGTTTACGCCGCTTTGTTGCAGTGCACAAATCAACATGATACCGTGCGCATCAAAGAGACCCGAAGGAGGGCAAAACCATGAGTAACGAAACCTTTTTTAACGACACCTGGATGGACCTGCAGCGTAAGTATTGGGATAGCTGGTCCGAGATGAGCCGCAAGGCGATGGGCACGCAGGGCGGCACGGGCCAGCTCACCAACCCGTGGGAAAGTGCGCTCGACAATTGGTGGAAGGCGCTCGCGCCGGCCGCACCGGATGCCTCCAAGGCATTCATGGAAAAGATGATGGAGCAGGGCAAGGTCTTCTTCCGCTTCGGGGAGGCATTCGCCTCCGGAAAACCGGGCGACGCCGCCTCCCCGACCGACGGCATGGCCTTCTGGACCAAGGCGCTGGAAGACATCCAGAAGCGTTTCAGCGGCTCGGTGGACGACGGCGACAACGTCATGCAACGCATGATGTCCTTCTGGGAGATGCCGCTCGATAACTGGCAGCGCATGATGTCCTCGATGTCGCCGATGCCCGGCGATGCGCTGCGCTACATGCCGCACGACCAGGTCAAGGACGGCTTCAACCGCGTGCTGTCCGCGCCCGGCTTGGGCTACACGCGCGAGGAGCAGGGCCAGTATCAGGAGTTGATCCGCGCCTCCATGGACTACCAGAAGGCGCTGCAGGAATACAACGGCTTCTATGCCCAGCTCGGCGTCAAATCCGTGCAGCGGATGGGCGGCTACATCCAAGAGGTCATCGACAGCGGCAAGAGCATCGATTCAGCCCGCGCACTCTATGATCACTGGGTCATGTCCTGCGAGGCCGTCTATGCCGAAGAAGTCGCGACCCCGGAATACGCTCAGATCCACGGTCACCTGGTCAACGCCCAGATGGCCCTGAAGAAGCGCATGGCGGTCCTGGTCGACGAGAATCTCGGCGCCATGAACATGCCGAGCCGCAACGAACTGCGCACCCTGCAGGATCGTCTGCAGGAGACCCGGCGCGAGAACAAGAAGCTCAGCCAAAGTCTGCACGCGCTCGAGCGGCAGGTTGTGGCCCTCGCCGACACCCCGCTGGAGTCGCCCGCAACGGCCATCAGAGCCATCGCACCTGGCGATAAGGCCCCGGCGCGCAAAAAGGCCGCTGCCAAGACCACCGGCACCGAGTAGATCGGGCCTGACAAACCCCGACGCCCCCGCCCCGTGACGAACCGGGAGCCGGGGGCGTGCACCCAATGCAGACCGCGAGGAACCCAACCGTGATGATGCCGATCGATATCCGGCCCGATAAGCTCACCCAAGAGATGCTGGACTATTCCCGCAAGCTCGGCCAAGGCATGGAAAACCTGCTCAACGCCGAGAAGATCGACACGGGCGTGAGCCCCAAGCAGCCGGTCTACGCCGAAGACAAGCTGGTGCTGTACCGCTACGACACGCCCGAAGGCGTGACGCCGGAGCCGGTGCCCCTGCTGATCGTCTACGCCCTGGTTAATCGGCCCTACATGACCGATATCCAGGAAGACCGTTCCACCATCAAGGGTCTGTTGGCCACCGGTCAGGACGTCTATCTGGTTGACTGGGGTTACCCGGATCAGGCCGACCGTGCCATCACGCTCGACGATTACATCAACGGCTATCTCGACCGCTGCGTGGACCACATCCGCGAGGCGCACGGGATCGATAAGATCAACATCCTCGGCATCTGCCAGGGTGGTGCCTTCAGCCTGATGTACAGCTCGATGCACCAGGACAAAGTGAACAGCCTGGTGACCATGGTGACCCCAGTCGACTTCAAGACCCCGGACAATCTCCTGTCCGCCTGGGTTCAGAACGTCGATATCGACCTCGCGGTCGACACCATGGGCAACATCCCCGGTGAGCTGTTGAACTGGACCTTCCTGTCGCTCAAACCGTTCAGTCTGACCGGTCAGAAATACGTCAACATGGTCGACGTGCTCGACGACCCGGACAAGATCAAGAACTTCCTGCGCATGGAGAAATGGATCTTCGACAGCCCGGATCAGGCCGGCGAGACCTTCCGCCAGTTCATCAAGGACTTCTATCAGCGCAACGGTTTCATCAATGGCGGCGTCATGCTGGCGGGCCGGGAAGTGGACCTAAAGAACCTCACCTGCCCGGTACTCAACATCTATGCGCTGCAGGACCATCTGGTGCCACCGGATGCATCCAGGGCACTGAAGGGCTTGACCGGCAGCACCGACTACACCGAGCTTGCCTTCCCCGGCGGGCACATCGGCATCTATGTCAGCGGCAAGGCCCAAAAGGAAGTCACCCCCGCCATTGGGAAGTGGCTGAACGACCACTCCTCTTAGTCCCTGACCGGACCTGATCGGGCTCGACCCGACCCTAACGAAGGCCGCCAACTGGCGGCCTTCGTGCATTCAGGGTGCCGGCACAGACGCGCCGTCCCCGTTCGTCAGGGGTCGACACGAGCCGGAAGAGGCATCGTGACGGAATCGCCGTCGATCAGTCGATCAACACCAGATGCAACCGCCGCGGCCCGTGGGCGCCGAGCTGAATGGTCTGCTCGATATCGGCGGTACGTGAGGGCCCTGAGACCATATTGACGACGCGGGGCATGCCGGCCTTGCGCCGGCGCAGGTTCGCCCAGGCGTCCTCGAAGTGGCGGACGATCTGCCCGGCCTCCAGGACGACGATCTGATTGTCGGGGACGAAGTTGTGGGTGGTCGGGCTGTCGGGCGAGGCGACCAGCATGAGTGTGCCGGTCTCGGCGACCGCCGCGAAGGCGGGGGTCACCGAGAGGGTCGCGTCGATGTCGGCGCGCTCGTGGTGAATGGTCCAGTCGGCCGGCCAGGACAGATCAGCCAATCCGGCGCCGACGGCGGCACGCGGGCCGAGGTCATGAGTCGAGCGGAAGTGCTCGACCGCAGCCGGGATCCCGGCCCGGCTGGCTGTCCGTGCGACTGTACCGGATCGGCTCTGGAGCTTGCGGATAAAACGAGCGACCAGCTCCTCGTCGAATGCCGGTCGCAGGTGCTTCACCGGCGCGGCGATGCGGGCGTCGAGTCCCTCTCGGGTCGCGGCATCAAGCTGTCCGCGGCCCATGGCACGGCGCAGGGCCCCCAGAATGTCTTCACGTGCAGTGCTCATCGCGGCCCTCGCTCCGTCTGCCAGCGTTCAAGAAAGGTACGTCCCGTCGGTGCCGGTAGATCACGCCCTGCGGTCCAACCGCGGGCGCCGGGCAGACGACGCAGAGAACCGTTGTGCCCGCCGAGCCGGGCGAGCAGCCGTGCCGCCAACCGCTCCACCGCATGGTAGAGCCGCGGTCGGGTTGCCAAATGGCGCCACAGTGCGAGCGCATAGCGCTGGCGCCGCGGTGTCACCGCCTGCGTCACCTGCTGGTGGCGTAGCTTGCGCAGCAGATCGGGGAGCGGAATCTTAACCGGACAAACCGTGGCACAGCGGCCGTTCAGGGTGCAGGCATTGGGCAGGTCATAGGCGGCGTCCAGCCCTTTGATCAAAGGGGTTAGCACTGAGCCCATCGGGCCGGGATAGACCCAGCCGTAGGCGTGGCCGCCGATCGCACCGTAGACCGGACAGTGGTTCATGCAGGCGCCGCAGCGGATGCAGCGCAGCATCTCGCGGTAAGGCCCGGCAAGCATCCGCGAGCGGCCGTTGTCGACCAGCACCACATGGTATTCGTCCGGCCCGTCGAGATCCTCGGAGCGTTTTGGACCGGTTGAGATGGTGGTATAGGTCTCGGTCTCCTGCCCGGTTGCACTTCGGGCGAGCAAACGCAGAAAGAGCGTCGCGTCGTCCAGCGTGGGCACAACCCGCTCGATGCCGGCGGTAACGATATGGACCCGCGCCAGGGTCTGAGTCAGATCGCCGTTGCCCTCGTTGGTGACGATCAGGCTGGAGCCGGTCTCCGCAATCAGGAAATTGCCGCCGGTGATACCGACGTCCGCCTGGAAATAGTGCTCACGCAGCGCCAGGCGGGCCGCATCGACCAGGTCCGCGATCTCGGTCAGACGCGGGCCGCCGTGGGCCTTCTGGAAGAGATCCGAGACCTGCTCGCGGGTTTTATGCACCGCAGGCGCAATGATATGCGAGGGCGCCTCGCCAGCGAGCTGAATGATGTACTCGCCCAGATCGGTTTCAACCACCGCCAGACCGGCGTCGATCAAGGCGGCGTTGATCCCGATCTCCTCGGACACCATGGACTTGCCCTTGGTGACCGTGCGCGCATCCACCCGTCGACAGATGTCGAGGATGATCCGACGCGCCTCGGCATCGTCGCGCGCCCAGTGCACGTGTCCGCCGGCTGCGACGACGGCCGCCTCGTAGCGCTCCAGATAATGATCGAGGTGATCGAGGACGTGATCCTTAAGTGTTGAAGCCGTCTCGCGCAGGGCCTCGAATTCCGACAGGGCGTCGACCTGCGCCGCACGCTTGGCGACGAAACCGTCGCGCGCCCGGTCGAGTGCCTGCTGGAGACTGGCGTCATGCAGTGCCGCGACCGAGCGCGGCTTAAACTCGTTGGAACGAATGTCCAAATCGTCGGCTCCTGTCAATCGCATCCGTCACGCCTTGTGACGGCTCTGGTTAAGAGTGATCTTGCAGCACTCTGAGACCTCAGTGGCAGACGCGATTGAAATCAGTTACTTCAGTCTCCCAAACCGCGTCGACACCAGGGCTATCGGTATCCGTGCGTTGCGGATTCATCACGAACCGATCGGCTTGACGCCGGACGCGGTTGAGTCGGCCAGCACTTCCGCAACATGATAGACCCGAACCGACGAACCGATCCGCAGCAGGCGTCCGGCGATGTTCATGAGACACCCCAGATCGCCACCGAGCAGGGTATCCGCACCAGTCGCAAGGACATTGCGGATCTTATCGTCGACCATTTTGACCGAGATCTCGGGATACTTGACGCAGAAGGTTCCGCCAAAGCCGCAGCAGACCTCGCTGTCGGACATCTCGCGCAGCTCCAGACCGGTCACGCTTGCAAGGAGTTGGCGTGGCTGGTCCTGAATGCCGAGCCCGCGCAGACCGGAACAGGAGTCATGGTAGGTGGCCACGCCGTCGAACCTGGCCTCGACGCGGGTGACGCCGAGCACATCGACCAGGAATGACGTCAGCTCCTGGCTTTTTGCGGCGACAGCCTCCGCGCGGGCGCGCCAGTCGGGATCCTCGGCAAACAGGACGGGGTAGTCGTGGCGGATTGTCGCCATGCAGGAGCCTGACGGACCGACCAGATAATCGTAGTCCTCGAAGGTCGCGATCACCTGTCTGGCGAGTGCGCGCGCGGCGTCGTTGTCACCTGAGTTGTAGCCCGGCTGTCCGCAACAGGTTTGGCTCGAGGGTACCGAGACGATGCAGCCGGCGTTTTCCAGGAGCTTCGCGGTCGCAAAGCCGACGTTCGGCCGGAACAGGTTCATGAGACAGGTCACGAACAGGCCGACGCGCGGCTTGATTTTCGTGTTATCGGTCATCGGACACAGCTCCCAGAGGTTAAGAATCCATCAGCCGAGCCTGATCGCCTCGCCCTCGATCTCCCGATAGGCATCCGCCAGACGCGCCGCCCAGACTTCGGCGTCTTCGCGCGTGCGCAGCCCATCGTTGCGGATCTCGATCATCACACTGGGCAGGTCGCGACCTTCACCATGAACCGGGATCGCATAGTCGACATCCGCCTCCACCGGGTAGGGCTCATTCTCACCGACGAGACCCTCGACCCGGGAGCGGAGCGCCTTGAGCATGAGCGCCGCGAATCGGCCATCGCGCAGGAAGGAGACACCGATCGGCCAGGGTCGCTCCCGGCCGTTCAGACAGTGCGTGAAACTGTGGATACTCAACAAGCGGCTGGGCCGATGCGAGCGGCCATCGAGCAATCGGGCGATCGCCTCGTGATACGGACGAAACAGGCTCGCCACGCGACTGTTCCGCTCGGCCGGGCTCAGACCGAGATTCCCCGGAATCGGCACGCCCGAGCTGTGCTGCGGGATCGAGCCGGCATGCGCAAGCTGTCGATTGCAGTCGATGACGAGACGCGAATAGCCGCTGAGCACCAGGGGCGCATCGAGATGCGCCGAGAGTCGACGTGCCACCGCGGCCGCACCCCGGTCCCAGCCGATATGATCGGTCAACTGCTCGGGTGCGAGACCGAGAGCACCCAAACGACGCGGGACGCGGCTGGATGCATGATCGCAGACGAGCACGGCACTGCCGGCCCCGCCGGGGTTGACGAGTTCGAAGGCCGGGGACTCGGTCGGATCCAGCAGCAGGCAGACCGGATTGGCAGGCGTGAAGGCGTTCATTGGGGCGCGGTTTAGCTCCTGACTTCGTCCGTCCAGACCCTGAACCCCTTGAGGACATTCGGACCAAAGGCGCTGGTGAGTGCGACATCGGCTGCGTCCCGACCCTGTGCGATCAGAATTCGCCCGATCCGGGGAATCTTGTTGCGCGGGTCGAAGGTATGCCAATGCCCGTCCAGATAGACTTCAAGCCAGGCGGAAAAGTCCATCGGATCCGGCGAGGCGGGGACTCCGATATCGCCCAGATAGCCGGTGCAGTAACGCGCCGGGATGTTCATGCACCGACAGAACGCGATCGCCAGATGGGTGTAGTCGCGGCAGACACCCTGGCGCTCGTTGTAGGCTTCGAGCGCGGTCTTGGTCGAGCGTGCGTGCGCATAGCCGAACTGAATATGGTCATGGACGAAGTCGCAGATCGTCTTGACGCGCGGCCAGCCAAGCGGTGTCTGTCCGAAGAGCTTCCAGGCCGTCTCGGAGAGACGGTCGGTTTCGCAGTAACGGCTGCCCAGGAGATAGACCAGGGTCTCGGCCGGCAGATCCTCGACCGGGTGCTGCTGTGCAGTCGAGTTGATCGGGTCGGGTAGGCCGCTGTCGTTGACGACGGCATCGGCGAAGATACGGATCTCCCCGGCGGGGGCGACAATCCGGCTGCACCAGTTGCCGAAACCGTCGCGATAGGCGGTCATCGGCACCGCCGGGCGGGTGATGATGTGGTCCGGCCTCATCACATCCGAGATCCGGCTGAAGTGGATGTTTAGGGTCAGGATCATCGGTGTCGGCTGCGGACACTCGAAGATCAACTCGTATCCGACCTGAATCTGCATGCTGGACACTCCGGGGTTCAAACCCGCTGAATGACCGCGACGCACCCGATGACGCGCCGTGCGTCGCAGTCGATAAAAGCCCGAGCATATCATCGAACGAGCGCGCGGTGCGGGCGCCGACTGTGCATCCACTTGGCCCCAGCTGGTCCCAGGGGCGTGCGCTGAACGTTGATCACTACGCTCGCCCAAGGATTCGCGCGGGTTCCGCGAAATACCATTACACTCCTTCTCCGGGACCGCTCATCAATTTGGGTCTTCTATGAGCAACACAGGTATCAGCGCAGTCTGGACCTTCGATAGCCGACTCGAAGCAGCCCATGAGGCTGCTGTACGGATTCGGGACTTCTGCGATGGACGTGGACTCTCCGAGGTTGTGCTCTCCGGGATCGAGCTCTGTGTCTACGAGGCATTCGTCAACACAGTCGAGCACGCCTACAAAAAGCAACCCGGACATGAAGTACGGCTCTCAGCACAGATCAGCTCAGATCGGCTTGAGCTGCGCGTCTGTCAACAGGGCATTGAGTTGGACGCCGATCGGATTGCATCCACGCCGGCTGGATTCGATGACCTGCCGAGCGTGATGGATGCGCTCGGTTGCTCGCAACGCGGTCGCGGAATCAGGCTCATCAAGACCATCATGTCGCGCTGCGAGGTGGAGCAGGATGGCGAGCGCTCCTGCCTGCTGATGACCAGGCCCTTGCCCTAATCACTGGCGTGGCGGAACCCAGGTGCTCGGCAGGAAGAGCGCGCGCAGCCCCTTCAGCAGGAAGATCAGATCACGTCCCCTGCGCCGTTGCCGGGCGTAGAAGACGTCGCTCATGAGCTTTTCTTCCAGCGGGGCATCGGCCGGCACATCGAGCTGGGTCGGACCGAGCAGTCCGGCGGGCACCTGCTCGCGGATCTGCTCCCAATCGGCCACCAGGCCATCGGCCTGCCCCGGCGATAAGGGCGTCACGCCGACCAGCCGAAGATCACCTGAAGCCACCGCGAGCAGACGTGGGAGCGCGCGCAGTATCGGAATACGGGTATTCCACTCCATCACGATGACATCGCGTTTACGGATCTGTCCGAGGCTGTCGACCTCGCGTTGATTGCCCCGCAATGGCACCGGCGTGCGCCAGCCGCTGCGCCGGTTGCCGAACGCGGCAAGGGCGGCGATCGGCCACAAGGGCAGCGAGATGAGCAGGGCAATCAGGCCGAGCAGACGGTTCACGGGTTCGGCTACGCCGCCTCGCAGGGTGGCCTGTTCCAGATCAGCGAGCAGGAAGGCATCGGTCACCTGGAGCACGGCCCCGCTGTCGACCCGGATCATCTCGTTGGTGCGCACGATGGCGTTGGCGATCTCGACCAGCTCGCCGACGTAGGTATGCGGCAGGATCACGCTGGAGCGGACGATGGCGTGCCGGTCGACGATGACATCGTCGCTGATCACCACCTCGCCCGAGAGCTCTGCATCCGGCGCGACACGACAGCGCGCGCCAACCAGACACACACCCTGCTTCAGCGATTTGGGCGAAACGCGCGATCCCCGACCCAGCACCAATCCCAAGGCGGCCTGTCGACCCGGCAGAATGAGGCCGGGCAGGCGTTTCGCCACCGCATCCAGATTGACCTGGTGATAGGCGGCCAGGCTCTGCACGCTGCGGATGTGCTCGGCCTCGACCGCCATCCATGTCGCCTGCGGACGGGATGCCCCGGCGCTCGATAACGGCCAGGCCAGCGGGGTTAGGTTCAGCTCGGCATCGCGATGAATCCCGAGTGCCGCCGAACGTCCGTCGGCCATCGCCCAGACGTCGCCTGCGGTCGCCATCGCCTCGGCGCCGGC
>JBGSKP010000211.1:0-9617 GCA_041741175.1 Thiocapsa sp.
TCGCGCAGGCCCGCCTGCCAGGCGGCGCTGCCCGGTTCGACCGTGCCGACCGGTAGAGCAGGCACCCCGCTGTGCCGGTCGATATCGCCGATCAAGGCGCCGCGCAGGCTGGGAGCGAGACGGTGCCCTTGAGTGAATTTCCGGTACGGATCATCGATCATGCCGACGATCCGGCGGGTCTTGCCGCCGCGCAGCACCTCCAGCTCGACCTTCGCCCCCACCCGGAGCAGGCCAAAGCGGTTACGCAGATCATCGGCGCCTTTTACCCTGGTGCCATTGATCGCCAGAACGACGTCGCCTTCCTGCATGCCGGCGGCTGCGGCGGCCGACTCGGGCGCAATTCCGTTGATGAGGACGCCGTCGGGTCCATCGACGCCGAGCGCGGCGGCCAGCTCGGGCGTGAGGTCCTGCATGGTTACGCCGAAGATGCCGCGCCGAACCGCACCATGTTCGACGAGCTGCGCCATCACCGCCTGCACCATGTTGGCGGGGATCGCAAAACCGATCCCGATGTTGCCGCCTCCGGGCGCCAGGATGGCGGTGTTGAGGCCGACCAGCTCTCCGCGCAAGTTCACCAGCGGACCACCGGAGTTACCCGGATTGATCGAGGCGTCGGTTTGAATGAAGCTCTCGTAGCCCTCGATGCCCAGTCCCGAGCGGCCCAGACCACTGACGATTCCGGAGGTGACCGTCTGGCTCAAGCCAAAGGGATTGCCGATGGCGACCACGAAGTCACCGACCTTCAAGGCGTCCGAGTCGGCGACCGGCAGTGCGATCAGTCTGTCGGCGGGGATGCGCAACACCGCGATATCGGTTTCGGGATCCGCGCCGATGAGTTCGGCCACCAGGCTGCGCCCGTCCTGGAGCGTGATCCGAATCTCGGTGGCCTTGGCGATGACGTGCTGATTCGTAAGGACCAGGCCACGTTTGGCATCGACGATGATCCCGGAGCCGAGGCTGTTGCCTTCGCGCTGCCGGTGCTCCTGCGGCATCTCGAAGAAGCGGCGAAAGAAGGGATCGCGCATCAACGGATGCTCCGCCGCCTCGATCCGGGTCACGGTCGAGATGTTGACCACGGCCGGAACCGCACGCTCCAGCATGGGCGCGAGGCTGGGCAAGGGCTCATCATCGACCATGAAGGGCAAAGCCGCTCGGGTGTGACTGCCGGGGACGGCGAAGAGGATGATGCAGAGTCCGATCGAGTTTAAGAGGCGCATGGATGTAGAGAGGGCTCGACTGTGCCGATGTCGGCAATAGGCTGTATTTTGAACTGCAACGGCGTCAAGGACACAAGGATTTTCAGGCTTTTGACTCAGGTCAACCGGCAAAAATAAGCCGGGCGGGCGCCCGGCTTATTCATTGGTCCTATTCTACTCCTGGCCTCGCGCGGGCAACACGCGCGAGGCCAGGTGGCTAGGCCGCTGCTTGCGTCTTCCCGGCCTCGGTTTCGATGTACCGGCCGGGCTCGCCCCGGATCTCGATCTTGCGAGGCTTCATGGCCTCGGGGATCTCGCGACGCAGGTCGACATGCAGCAGACCGTTTTCGAGACGCGCATCCAGCACCCGCACATAGTCGGCCAGTTGGAACTTGCGCTCGAAGTTGCGGTTGGCAATCCCGCGATAGAGATACTTGGTCTGATCCGAGTCCTCGTCATTCGGACGGACGCCCGAGACGGTCAGAATGTTCTCCTTGACCTCCATCGTCAGGTCGCGCTCGGTGAAACCGGCAACCGCCATGGTGATGCGGTAGTCGTTTTCGCCGCTGGCCTCGATGTTATAGGGAGGGTAGCCGCCAGGCTCGGAACGATAGGCTGTCTCCAGCGCGGACGACATCCGATCAAAGCCGATCATGGAGCGCAGGAGTGGTGAAAAGTCGATGTTCGTCATGGTCATATCCTCTGTAGAGCAATATGTGAAGGCGCGTTCTGATGAACCGCTGTTGCCGCAAGCCTCTGGTGAGCGCCTGCGTTATGTAAATTAGAATCGCGAGTTTCGGATGTCAAGGGGGGGGGTGAAAATATTATGTCAAGTCTTGTCTGGCCCATGAAGCCGGTTGATCACTGCCCATGCGGCGCCTCCTCACCCTATTCGATCTGCTGTGGTCGCTACCTGGACGCTGGCCAAGTCCCGGATTCCGCGGAGGCATTGATGCGCTCGCGTTATGTCGCCTATGTGCAGGGCCGGGCCGACTATCTGATCGGAAGCTGGCATCCGTCGACACGGCCAGCGACGCTCGATCTGGATCGCGATCCGGTGCGCTGGCTTGGTTTGCAGGTGCGGCGGGTGGTTGCCGGCGGGCCAGCGGACAGCGAGGGGATCGTGGCCTTTGTTGCCCGATACAAGATCGGCGGACGGGCGCGCCGTCTGGAGGAGGTCAGCCGGTTTGTGCGCGAAGACGGGCGGTGGTTCTATCTGAGAGGGGACGCGGTGTCATGAGCCGCGGCGCCCTGCGGAATCGCGCAGTCCGGCCCACGCAACGCGGTGCGTTTTGGCAGGGCGGCGCCGATCAGATTCGTCCGCGAGCCGCGCACGCCGGCCGGCAGGCACTCAATGGGGTGACCGCCCGACAGCTCGTAGGGATCACCGGGCTTGAGCTGATCTGCCCGAAAGGGTCCCGGTGTGTTGAATGCGGCACGTTTTCTTGTCATGGGTCTGTTGACTCCAGTGATGGAGGGTTGTAGCCGGATCCGATCTCAGACTGAACTATACTGCGATGTGAAGGCCCGCTGTCCAGTCCGCCGATGTCCACTTCGATGGAGGCGCCGATGAAGGATTCCGCAGCCGCGACGATCCCTGGGTTCGTCGCCGAATCGCTCCAGATCCACGGGTGTGATCCCCAGCACCTGCTTCAGCATCTGATCCGGGTCCAACACCGCTTCTCCTGTGTGCCCGATGAGGCGGTACAGGCACTGTCCGAGGCGCTTGATGTCACCCGCACGCAGGTGCGCGCGGCCATTGCCTTTTATGCCTTCCTGCATGAACGCCCGCGCGGTGCTTACGAGATCCGCTTCAGCGACAACATCACCGATCGGATGCTGGGCAATCAGCGTCTGATCCGGCTCTTGGTCGAGCGGCTGTCCCTGAAGGGCCTGCCGGGCTGGGGTCAAGACCTGATAAGGGATGACGGGCGCGTGACCATTGGATTGGCCTCCTGCACGGGGATGTGCGATCAGGGTCCGGCGCTGCTGGTCAACGGGTACGCCGTGACCAGCCTGGACGCGCAACGGGTCGATCGGATCGCCGATCTGGTGGAGGAGGCGATTCCGCTTGAACGCTGGCCGAGTGAGTTTTTCCGGGTCGAGAATCGGATTCAGCGCCGCGGTCTCCTGCTCAGCAATCCGGTGACCGACGGCGCGGCGCTACGCCGTCTGCTCGATCAGGGATCCGACGCCGCTCTCGCCGAGTTGGAGCGTTCGGGTCTGCGAGGACGCGGGGGCGCGGGCTTCACCACCGCGCTCAAGTGGAAGTTCTGTCGCGAGGCACCGGGGACCGATCGCTATGTTGTCTGCAATGCGGACGAGGGCGAGCCCGGCACCTTCAAGGACCGGCTGCTGCTGACCGACTATGCCGATCTGGTTATCGAGGGCATGACGCTGTGCGCAGGTGTTATCGGCGCGCGTCGCGGCTTTTTGTATCTGCGCGGCGAATATCGTTATCTGCTGCCGCATCTGGAGACGGTGCTGCAACGCCGTCGCGCCGAAGGATTACTGGGCACCGAGATCCTGGGCAGAGCAGGCTTCGACTTCGACGTGGACATTCACCTGGGCGCGGGTGCCTACATCTGCGGCGAGGAATCTGCCCTGATCGAATCGCTGGAGGGCAAGCGCGGGGTGACCCGCAAGCGTCCGCCCTTCCCGGTCACCAGCGGGTTCAACGATCAGCCGACCGTGGTGAATAACGTCGAGACCTTCCTCGCCGCCGCACGCGTCGCGCAGTGGGGCGGCTACTGGTTCCGCGGCGAGGGCACCGATCAATCGGCGGGCAGCAAAATCCTTTCGGTCAGCGGCGACTGCGCGCGGCCCGGCATCTACGAATACCCCTTCGGTGCGCCGGTTCACCAGGTGCTGACGGACAGCGGCGCCGAGAACACTCAGGCCGTGCAGGTATCCGGCGCCGCCGGGGCTACGCTCTCACCAGCGGATTTCGATCGGATCATCGCCTTCGAGGATCTGCCGACCGCCGGATCCTTCATGATCTTCGACGACAGCCGCGACCTGCTCGACATGGTTCGCAACTTCGCCGCCTTCTTCGCGCACGAGAGCTGCGGCTTCTGCACACCCTGTCGGGTCGGCGGGGCGCTCCTGCGCAACCTGGTCGAAAAGGTCGCCGCGGGGCAGGGCGCGGAGGACGACCTGAGCGAGATGCGTCATCTCGGCGCGGTCATGAGCCAGGCCAGCTACTGTGGTCTTGGCCATACGGCGCCCAACCATGTGCTCAACACCCTGGATAAATTCCCGCAGATCTATCGCCGACGCCTGGCGCGCGCGACGCATACGCCGTCGTTCGATCTGGACGCGGCCCTGTCCGAGGCGCGCGCACTCTCGGGTCGAGATGACGTCGGGGCACATATCACGGAGGAGGCATGAACCAGACCTTCGTACTCAACGGTCGGGAGATCCCCTTCGAGCCCGGTCAGACCATCATGGACGCCGCGCTCGCCGCCGGTGTCTATATTCCGCACCTCTGCCACAACCCCGAGTTCGCACCGCACGGCAGCTGCCGGGTCTGCGTGGTGAACGTCGGCGAGCGTCAGGTCTCGGCCTGCACCGCCGCGGCCAGCGAGGGGCTTCAGGTCGATAGCGCCTCCGCGGCAATCCAATCGACGCGGCGCAGCATCCTGCAGATGCTGTTTGTGGAAGGCAACCATGTCTGCCCGGCGTGCGAGAAGAGCGGGGCCTGCCAACTTCAGGCGGTCGCCTACTACACCGGGATGCTGACGCCGCATTTCACCCATTTCTTCCCGCGTCGCGCGGTGGATGCCTCGCATCCGGATGTCATCATTGATTTTAATCGCTGCATCCTCTGCGAGTTGTGCGTGCGGGCGAGTCGCGACCACGACGGTAAGCGCGTCTTTGCCATCAGCGGACGCGGTTTGGAGAGCCATCTGGTGATCGACTCTCCGAGCGGCCTGCTGGGTGACTCCAGCTTTGCGAAGGACGACAAGGCCGCCCACGTTTGTCCGACTGGCGCCATCCTGCCCAAGCACTGCGGTTACGAGACCCCGATCGGCGAGCGACTCTATGATCGCGAGCCCGTCAGCATCGTCGGCGACGTGCGCGCCCATGAAGCGCAGGAGAAGGTGTAATGGCCGAGAAGCTGCGTGTTGCCACGGCCTCGCTCTGTGGCTGCTTCGGCTGTCATATGTCCCTGCTGGACATCGACGAGCGCATCATGGAGCTGGTCGATCGGGTGCGTTTCGATCGCACCCCGCTGACCGACATCAAGACACTGGGCGACTGTGATCTGGGCCTGATCGAGGGCGGGGTGGCCAACGCCGAGAACGTCGAGACCCTGCGCGAGTTTCGACGTCGCTGCAGGATCCTGGTCGCCTTCGGCGCCTGCGCCGTCAATGGCGGCATCCCGGCGATGCGCAATCAGTTCAGCCTCGCCGACTGTCTGCATGAGTCCTATTGCGATTGCATCGGGGTGCACAATCCGGGCATCCCGAACGACCCTGAGATCCCGCTCCTGCTGAACCAGGTCCATCCGATACACGAGGTGGTCGCGGTCGATTATGTCCTGCCCGGCTGTCCGCCCTCGGCGGATGTCATCTGGACCTTTCTGACCGAGCTGCTGGATGGGAGGGCGATTGCGTTTTCTGATGGGCAGATTCGGTTTGATTAGAGGGTAAGGGGTGCGGGGTTCAGGGTTGGTTTTCGAATCAGTGATTCGCGTTTGTTGAATATGGATCTTAAGGGAGTCAATGACTTGATTGGTCGTGATCACAGGAGTTTACGTGTCTGGCATCTGGCGATGGATCCGGCAGGTGCGGTCTACCATGCGACGGGTTTGTTTCCGCGCGAAGAGGTCTAGGGGCTCGCTGGGCAGATGCGGCGCTCGGCCGTGTCTATCCCTTCGAACATCGCCGAAGGCTATGGGCGCGGAGACAAGGATGATGCTCGATTCATCGCGATCGCATAAGGATTTCTACTGGAACTGGAGACGCAGCCGGAGCTGTCACATCGCCGCGGTTTTTTGAAGTCCGATCAAGAGCCCGGACTCCTGAATGCCATAGCCGAGATCGACCGCATGCTCAACGCCCTGCGCGCATCACTCCTGGCCCCCGCACCCTGAACCCTTGACCCCTGCACCCTGAACCCCGAGGTCTACCCCCATGACCAAAACCCTAGAAACCGCCCGCCATCCCGAAACCCTGCGACGGGTCTGTATCGAGCCGCTGACACGTGTCGAGGGTCACGGCAAGGTGACCCTGTTGCTCGACGAGGACAATCACGTCAAGCAGGCGCGGCTGCACATCGTCGAGTTCCGGGGGTTCGAGAAGTTTATCCAGGGCCGTCCCTATTGGGAGCTGCCGGTGCTGGTGCAGCGGCTCTGCGGGATTTGTCCGGTCAGTCATCATCTGGCCGCGGCCAAGGCGTGCGATCGGCTGATCGGTGTCGATCGGCTCACCCCGACGGCGGAGAAGGTCCGCCGGCTGATGCATCTGGGGCAGGTCCTGCAATCGCACGCGCTGCACTTCTTTCACCTCTCGTCGCCCGATCTGCTGTTTGGCGTCGATGACGCGGTGGCCCATCGCAACATCGTTGGCGTCATTCAGGACTACCCCGAGATCGCGATGCAGGGTGTCATGCTGCGCAAATACGGTCAGGAGGTGATCCGGGTCACTTCCGGGAAGCGTGTCCATGGCACGGGGGCCTTGCCGGGCGGCGTCAACAAGGCTGTGAGTATCGCGGAACGCGACCTTCTGCTGGCCGATATCGACAGGGTCGTCGAGTGGGCCGAGCAGGCGGTTCAGCTCATCAAGCGCATCATCCTGACGAACCCCGCGTATCACTACAGCTTTGCGTGTGTCGATGCCAACACGCTGAGTCTGATCGCGCCCGACGGCAGTTTCGAGCTGTACGATGGCGCTCTGCGCGCACGCGATCCGCAGGGCGAGACACTCTTCGATCAAGCCGCCGATCAGGGTTACGCCGAGTTGCTGCGCGAGGAAATCAAGCCCTGGAGCTATATGAAGTTTCCCTTTATCGTCGCGCTCGGACCCGAGCGCGGCTGGTATCGCGTCGGTCCCTTGGCACGGGTCAACAACTGCGATCGGTTCCACACGCCACTTGCCGAGCAGGAGCGTCAGGATTTTGCCGCCGCTGGCGAAGGGCGCCCACTGCAAGCCGCCCTGACCACTCACTGGGCGCGACTGATCGAGCTGCTGCACTGTGCCGAGGCGATCCGCGAACTCCTCGTCGACCCCGACCTGCAAGGCACCGATCTGCGGCTCGCCGGCACTATGCGGACCACCGGCATCGGTGTCGTCGAGGCGCCGCGCGGGACGCTTTTCCACCACTATGAGATCAACCCCGACGGCCTGGTGACGCGCGCCAATCTGATCGTCTCCACGACCAACAACAACCAGGCGATGAACGAATCCATCCGCCATGTCGCGGCCACCAGCCTGGACGGCCAGGAGCCAACCGAGCCCCTGCTCAACCAGATCGAGGTCGCGATCCGCGCCTACGATCCATGCCTCTCCTGCGCTACACATGCCATCGGCAAGATGCCCCTGCGGGTGGAGGTTATCGATGCCGCAGGCCGATGTGTCGGGCGCATCGAGCGCCATTCCGACGGCGTCTTGGCCGGTTAGAACGAGCCGTTCCCAGGGCGCCGGCCCGTCTTAGCAGACGACCCCGATTGCCTCAATGCCTTGCGACCTGGCCGGCTCCGGTGCATGCTCCGCGCCCATCATTGGACAGCATCGGAGTAACAGGTATGAGCAAGATTCACTTCATCGGCGGCGAGAAGGGCGGGGTGGGCAAATCCGTGCTTTCGCGCCTGCTCGCGCAGCATCACATCGACGCCAACCTACCCTTTACCGTGTTCGATACGGATCAGTCCCACGGGGCCATGCTGCGGTTCTACGGCGACTACTCCAGGTCGATCGCACTGGATGCCTTCGATGACGCCGACCTTCTGATGGAGGCCGCACTCGCTGCGCCGCAGAATGTCCTGGTGGATCTGGCCGCGCAGACCTCGGCGCCCTTGTTTCGTTGGATCGATCAAAACGATTTCCTCACGCTGGCGGCTGACGAAGGGGTCGGAGTGGTGTTCTGGCATGTCATGGATGACGGTGCGGATGGCATTGGTCTGCTGCAGCAGTTGATCGATCGCTATGGCGATGCGGCGAGTTATGTCGTTGTGCAGAACTATGGTCGAGGCAAGGATTTTTCCGCCTTCAACGCCTCCCCGACCCGTGCAGCCGCCGAGGCGGTCGGTGCCCGTTTCATCGAGCTGCCGGAGTTGCACGCGGCCACCATGCGTAAGGTCGACCATCTGGCCGCCAGCTTTTGGGCGGCCGGTCAGAGCCGGCCGGGCGGGTTGGGTTTGATGGAGCGCCAGCGACTCAGAGTCTGGATGCGCAAGGCCAACGATCAGATCGCCTCGCTGGGGCCGATCCTTGCGGTCGGGCCGGCGGCAGGCAGTATGGAGGACTGGCTCAGCGGCGCATCGGACGAGTTCTCGCCCGTTTGAGCAACCCTCGGCGTGGGTGAACGTCGAGTCCGCCAGTGACCTGTTTCGCTGAGGACTAGCCTGCGTCGAGGATCGAAACTACCCTAACAAGCGTCAGTAAGGGTATTCTATAAAGGAAGAAATTTGGAGAGACGCATGTCACAGGCAACACGAACCGGGCAACTGACGTTCAGCGACTATGTGGAGCGCGCGCTCCGTGAGGGGGCGATGTGGACCCTCATGGTGATCTCGCTCTACCTGGTGCTGGCGCTCGCCAGCTACTCGCCCGACGACCCAGGCTGGTCTGTCGTGCGAGATGTCGAGCAGGTCAGCAATGCCGCCGGGCGCGCCGGGGCCTGGTTCGCGGATGTCGCGCTGTTTCTCTTCGGGTTTTTTGCCTATCTGCTGCCGATCATGGTCGGCTGGAGTGCCTGGCTGGTGTTCCGTGGTCGCGGAGAAGCACCCGCGCCGCGGATCTGGATCCTCTCGCTGCGCTGGATCGGATTCGTGGCGACTATTGCGGCCGGGACGGGCTTTGCCTCGATCCATCTTGCAGACCTCGGCGCCCATCTTCCGAATGGCGCCGGCGGTGGCCTGGGCCTCTTGATCAGCACACGGATGCTCGCCGCGTTCAATTCGGCGGGGACAGATCTACTGCTCGCCGGTGTACTCCTGGCGGGCTTCACTCTGTTCTCGGGCATCTCCTGGCTGAAGGTCATCGACGGGCTGGGCGGTGCGGTTTTGCAGGCGCTCGACTGGGGTACGGTCCTGGCGCGGTCGTGGTCAGCCCAATCCAGCCTGGGTTCGCCGAATGGCGTGATCGACAAGCCCGTCGCGCTGCCCAAGGCGCTGAAGCTGATCGACGCCCCGACCGCATCGGGATCGGGTGTCCTGCCCGAGCACGCCGAGCCGGTCGCCGAGCCCGACGCACCGAT
>JBGSKP010000212.1:0-4242 GCA_041741175.1 Thiocapsa sp.
TTCTGGGGCTCGCAAGAGCCAGGGGCCGGGTGTCTACTCCCAACGGAGCAGCCCCACCGCCTTGATCCAGAAGGGTGACTGGCGCGGATCGGAGTGAATCCGCGACCTTTCAACGAGAACCGCGGGCGCGTTGGCGGTACCAAAGTGGCACTTCCCGACCGACACAAGCGTGCATGGGTGCGAGAAAATAGGTTGTGCCATTGATCGGGGTCAGCTAAATGGTGACCCCGAGGCCCGCAAGATGAGGCATCAATCCATCTGAGGTAACTGGCGATGCAAGTGGCAGTCCCTGAACTGAAAGCCAATCTCTCGCGTGTCCTGTCCCGTGCGCAGGCTGGAGAGTTGATCGAGGTGTTCTCGCACAATAAGCTGATCGCGCGCATCGTCGGTGTTCCCGCCGGCGTTGCGGAGGGCCTGCGCGAACCGATCGTCAGCGGCGCCTTGACCTGGAGCAGCCGTAAGCCCCAGCTGGCAACCCCGGTTGAGCTGTCCGCCCAAGGCACTCCGGTGAGCCAGATCGTCTTGGAGGATCGCGGTTGATCCTGTTTTGTGATACCTCCGCATTGGTCAAGCTCTATATTCGCGAGGAATTCACCGACGAGATGCTCGCAGCGGCGGCGGCGGCATCAGCGATTGCGGTGTGCCGGATCGCCTGGGCAGAAGCGATGGCCGCCCTCGCAAGGCGCGCGCGCGAGTTCCCTGACGATGCCGATGTCATCGAAACGGTCCGCTGCCGCCTGCGCACTGACTGGAGCGAGTACGCAATCGCCGAGGTCACCCAAGCGCTGGTCGAGTTGGCTGGCGGGTATGCAGACACCTTCGCCCTGCGCGGCTACGACAGCGTCCAACTCGCCGCCGCGCGCACCCTGTCCGACGCGGGTCCTGGCCCGGTCCAGTTCGCCTGCTTCGATCGCCGATTGCAGAACGCGGCACAGGTACTGGGCTTGGAACCCCCATTCGCCGTCGGTCGGCTCTGAATCCCAGCGGTCCCGCTTTCCGGAAAAAGTGGTCGTAGCCTCTTGCGGGAACCGCGTCGGGTGCTGTGCAGGTGGCAGGCGATATGATCAGAGTCCTTCAAGCTGTTGCTGGCGGTTCGCGTCGGGCGTTTCGTGCGGTGTATCGACCGGCTTTTTCGGCCGTCCCCGCTGCGTCCTCCCGACGCATGTTCCCAGCGTCGCCTCGATGTGTTCTCGAAACCGGTCGTTTCCGAGAGGTGTGCCTGTTTGCAGACAGTCCCGGATGTTCCTCAAGGTTTGAGCATGCGGTTCATCCGAAAAGAGGGCACGGTAGGCGTCCCGGCGCTCTTGGTCGCTTGAGGCAAGGCGGAGAAACTCGGCGTGCTCCGTGATCAGGGCATTCGTTTCGCCATCTGCATGATGGGCGTAGCTTGACCACCGGTATTGTCCCGGATGTTTGACCATCCCGGCCCGGACCGGGTTGAGCTCGATGTAGGCGTAGCAGGCGAGAAGGTAGGCTTCCGTCTGCACCAGACTGGATTTGAAGCGCCCCTCCCACAGTGTTCCGCTGCGCCGATAGGCGTGATTGATGTAGGGGACGTACCGTTGCCCGAGGTACTGCATGGTCCGGCTGACGCCATCGGCGTCATCCGAAGTCATGAGCAGATGGACGTGGTTGGTCATCAGCACATACGCATGTATCCTGCATGACCAACGCTCCGAGGCTTCCTTCAACCAGTCGAGATACGCTCGGTAGTCGAGGTCGTCAAAGAAGATCGGCTGCCGGTTGTTGCCGCGTTGGACGACGTGAACGGGAACTCCGGGAAGGAAGAATCTTGGCTTGCGGGGCATCGGACCGGATATCGGCTGAGCGTTTCCGAGGAAGTCTAGCATCGAGAAAGGGCTCTGACCCCTTTTGCCGTGGGCGTTTGGCGGTTTGGCTATCCCCCGAGCAGGAATTGTACATGCCGCTTGAAATCCAACACATTGTCTGGCTTGATGATATCGTTCAGAAACTGCGATGGAAGCACGGAGTCGAAGAGTATGAGGTGCTGGAAGTGCTGGAGAACCGGCCTCGCTTTCGCCGCAAGGAGTCCGGCCATGTCGACGGAGAGGACGTGTTCGGCGCTTTTGGCCGTACGAATGGCGATCGCCCGCTGAGCGTCTTTTTTGTCTATACGAAGGATAAGCGAGCGATTATTGTTTCGGCGCGCGATATGACACAAAAAGAGGTGCAACGATATGGCTAGCCGATCATCGGTGTCGAACGCGGATAGCTATCAGGATATCGGCGACTACTGGGATGAACACGATGCCACCGAAAACGGCTTGCAGGAGCCGGCCGGTTTCGATGTGCATCTTGTTTCGCAACGACATTATGTTGCTATTGATCATGAACTTTGCTCGAAAATTCGTATCCTGGCCGAGCGCCGCGGCATCAGCGACGAGACGCTCGTCAATTTGTTTCTCAAAGATCGGATTGAGGAAGTGGAACGGCAACTTTGAGTCGCACTTCATTAAGTCCTCGAGATCGCGCGGCTGGTCCGGGATGGGGGAAAACCGGGGACGTACCACGGTCATCGCAATCGGCAACCAATCGGCCTCGCTGGCCTATAGGATCTCGTGACACCGCTCTGTGCGAGAAAGGGCTCTGACCCCTTTTCTGATTGAACCTCCGTCACTCTCCGCTCTCGTGACACCGCTCCGCGGTGTCACGCATGCCCCTGGCGCTCCGCGCCACGTGCCCCTCCATGGCCAAAGCGCCCAACGAACCCCCGACGAGCACCTTCCAACGACGTCCTACCATCCTCACCCCCATTGCCGAAAAGCCAAACAATGTCCCTGATCGCCAACAGCCCCGGCACCCCCGGAGCACCCATTCCATGTTACGATCTGCCCCGCAAACAAGCTGTCGACCCGGAAGCCCCGGCCCCCAACCCTGTACAACACGACAAGACAAGACCCCCCGACATGTCGCCCCGTCTGCGCAAGTACACCAGGCTCCTGCAACAGCCAGCCTGCTGGCCCGCGCTGCTGCACGGGGTGGCCGCCACTCTGGACCATGACGTCGCCCTCGGACGCGACCAGTTCGCCACCGTCATCGATGTCGGCGCCAACAAAGGCCAGTTTGCCATCTACGCCCGCACGCGCTGGCCCAAGGCCCGGCTGATCTGCTTCGAGCCCATCCCTGAACCCCGTGCCAAGCTCATCCGCGTCACCCGCGGACAGGCCGAGATCCACGACTGCGCCTTGGGTGCCGCCCCCGGCGAGGGCCGGATGCATCTGGCCACCCGCACCGACTCGTCCTCGCTTCTTGCCCTAGGCCCCCGCCAGAAGGCCATCGACGGGATGGAGGAATCCGGAGAGCTACGCGTGCCGATCAAACGTCTCGACGCCTGTCTTGCGACACCCCTGCCGCGGCCCGTGCTGTTGAGGATCGACGTCCACGGCTTCGAGCTGGAGGTGCTCAAGGGTGCCGCCGGCCTGCTACCGCAAGTCGATGCCGTTGACGTCGAGGCATCTTATGTCGAACTCTTCGAGGGCCAAGCCCTGCACGAGGAGATCGAGCGTTTTCTGATCGAGGCCGGATTCACCCTGGACGGACGCTTCAATACCCACATCCATCAGGGTGAGCCGGTGCAGGCGGATCTGTTGTTTCGGCGAACGCCGAGCACCTCGGGCGCGGCGCAGCCATGAGCAAGCGCGGCACGGCGCCCACAGATAAGCGCCAGCCGACGCACGACAGCGGCTACAAGCTCCTGTTCGCGCACGCCGCGATGGTCCGGGATCTCCTGCACGGCTTCATGCCCGGTGCCTGGGTGCGCGAGCTTGATCTCGGCACCTTGGAGCGCGCCAGCGGCAGTTACGTGAGCGACGACCTGCGCGACCGCGCCGACGATATCATCTGGCGTGTGCGTTGGGGCCAGGACTGGCTCTATGTCTACTTGCTGCTGGAATTCCAGTCCAGCGTCGATCCCTGGATGGCCGTGCGCATTCAGACCTACATCGGTCTGCTCTACCAAGACCTCATCCGCGCCGAGCAATTGAGTGTCGCCGGTCGCCTGCCTCCGGTCCTCCCGGTGGTGCTCTACAATGGAGCCAGCGCCTGGACCGCTGCCGAGGCACTCGAGCCCTTGATCGAGCCCGCGCCGTCGGTCCTGGAGGCCTATCGACCCCGACAAGGCTACCTTCTGCTCGACGAGCAACGGCTCGCCAAGCGCGGCGCGCTGCCAGAGCGCAATCTCAGCGCCGCGCTGTTTCGGCTTGAGGCGACCCGCGCATCGGC
>JBGSKP010000213.1:0-2104 GCA_041741175.1 Thiocapsa sp.
CGAGGTGGTCGCGGCCGGACGCATGATCGTCCAGCTTGCCCGCGAGGGCGGTAGCGACGCGGTCTTCGACGTGCCGGCGCGGGTGATCGAGGCGGCCTCGGCCGAGGACGAGGTGACCGTTAGGCTGAGCACAGATCCCGATGTCAGCACCACCGGTCGGGTACGCGAGGTCTCTCCTCAAGCGGACCCGGTGACACGGACCTTCAAGGTCCGGGTGGGTCTCGCCGGTCCGCCGGAGGCGATGCGGCTCGGCTCCACCGTAACCGGCAGCATCCAGATCGGCGGGGTCTCGGGGATCGCCATCCCGACCTCGGCGCTCACCGCGTCCCGGGGCGCGCCGGCGGTCTGGACCCTGGACCCGGAGTCGCGCATCGTGGCCCTGCGCAATGTCGACGTGGCAAGCTTTGAGCTGAACCGGGTGCTGATCTCGCAGGGTCTGGAGCCCGGCGAGCTGGTGGTGACGGCGGGGGTTCAGACCCTGCGCCCCGGTCAGCAGGTCCGCCTGCTCGGGGAACCGACCCCTGATCCGATCGAAGCCCCGATCGAAGCCCCGATCGAAGCCCCGGTCGGAGATCGGCCATGAGCGGTTTCAATCTCTCCGACTGGGCCATCCGCAACCGCTCGGTCACCATTTTCATCATGCTCGCGGTGCTGGCCGCCGGGGTCAGCTCCTTTTACAAGCTCGGCCGCGCGGAAGATCCGCCGTTCACCTTCCGCACCATGGTGGTCAAGGCGATCTGGCCCGGCGCCACCCTCGACGAGACCATCGCCCAGGTCACCGAGCGTCTCGAACGCACCCTGCAGGAGGTTCCGAATCTCGACAACCTGCGCAGCTTCACCCGTGCCGGCACCACCACCATTTTCGTCGACCTGGTCGGGAGCGCGCAGGGACGAGAGGTAGCGGACGCCTGGTACGAGGTGCGTAAAAAGGTCGGCGACATGCACCACACCCTGCCGCAAGGGATCGTCGGACCCTTTTTCAACGACGAGTTCGGCGACACCTTCGGGATCATCTACGCCTTCACCGCCGATGGCTTCACGCATCGCGAATTGCGCGACGCCGTGGAGGACGCCCGTTCGCAACTCCTCACGGTCCCCGACGTCTCCAAGATCGACATCCTCGGCGCCCAGGACGAGGTTATCTATATCGATTTCTCGGTCGAGCGGCTCGCCGGACTGGGGTTTGATCCCGCCACCCTGATCGCCGCCCTGCGCGCCCAGAACATCGTCAGCCCGGCGGGCATCTTGAGCACCAGCGACGAGTCCATCGCGCTGCGGGTCTCGGGCGCCTTCGGTTCCGAGCGGGACATTCGATCCGGCGCGCTCCGCTGCGGCACGTCGCTGGCTGAGGAGCGAGCTCACGCCCTCGACCCTCGATCCCGACGCGCAGATGGCCGAGATGCAGTTCTTTATCCGCGCGGCGGCTCCCTTCCGGGGGCAGCGCATCCACGTCGTCTCCGAGACCATCCCGACCCATGTCTACGAGCAACGGGTCCTGGCTCGGGCCTTCCATGAGATCACGGGCATCCAGGTCCAGCACGACCTGATCCACGAGGGCGAGCTCGTCGAGCGCATCCAGCGTCAGACCCGGACCGGGCGCAACCTTTACGACGCCTATGTCAACGACTCGGACTTCATCGGCACGCATTTTCGCAGCAACGCCGTCGTGCCGCTGTCGGAGTGGATGGCCGGCGAGGGCGCCGAGGTCACGCTGCCGACACTGGATCTGGATGACTTCATCGGTCTTTCCTTCACCACAGGTCCCGACGGCGTCCTCTACCAATTGCCCGACCAGCAGTTCGCGAACCTCTATTGGTTCCGCTACGACTGGTTCCGGCGCGATGACCTGAAACGCGGTTTCGAGACCCGTTACGGCTATCCGCTCGGTGTTCCGCTCAATTGGAAGGCTTACGAGGACATCGCCGACTACTTCACGAACCAGGTCCGCGAGATCGACGGGCGACGTGTCTACGGACACATGGACTACGGCAAGGTCGACCCCTCGCTCGGTTGGCGCTTCACCGACGCCTGGCTCGCGATGGCCGGGGTCGGGGATCCGGGCCTGCCCAACGGCACGCCGGTCGACGAGTGGGGCATCCGGGTC
>JBGSKP010000214.1:0-2586 GCA_041741175.1 Thiocapsa sp.
GTGCTCCAGCGCGCATCAGGCACGGCTCGCAAGCCAGCGCGAACGCGCCTGTCTTAGCGCCTCGGGCGCCGACTCCAGGAGCATCAGGTCGCAGGTATCCGCCCTCGCCGGAGCGGGCCGGACGAGCACTTCGAGCAGCTCGTCGCGCCGGAACAGATGGACGAGGACAGCGGCATCGGGCGCGGCTTGTGCGATCAGCGTGTCCAGGTTCTCAGCGCTGGCACGCAATCCGGCGACCGCCAGGATGACATCGCCGGGAGCAATCCCGGCGCACTCCCCGGCTCCACCGCGGATCACGCTTTGGACGATCGCCTCGCCGTTGCCGGAGCGCAAACGCACATCCAGAGTCGGACGCGCCTCCCGCGGCTCGAAGCACTCGACACAGCCGCCCTGGTCCTTCGGTCCGGCAGCCGGACGCAGGCGCATGGCAATCCCGACACCGGCCAGGGGCGACTCCAGGTCAAGATCCGCAGTGCCGTCCAGCGCCGTCGAGAAGAACGCCTGCAGGTCGAGCCCGGCCACCTCGGCCGCGACCGCCTCGATGCCCTGCTCCGAAACACCCAGACCGGTACGGCCATGGCGGAGCCACAGCTCACGCATGACATCGTCGAGCGAGACCCGACCCTGCGTTCCGGCACGGATCGTCAGATCCAGTGCCAGGGCCACCAGGGCACCCTTGACGTAATAGCTGACGATCGCGTTCGGCGCATTCTCGTCCTGTTTGTAGAACTTCGTCCAGGCATCAAAGCTCGACTCGGCAAGCGATTGCACCGCACGCCCGGGCGTGCGCATCAGACGCGTGACGGTTGCAGCGAGCAGCCCCAGATACGTCTTCGTATCGATACAGCCGCTGCGCACCAGGGCAAGCTCGTCGTAATAGGAGGTAATACCTTCAAAAGCCCAGAGCGTTCTGGTGTGAACCTCTCGGTCCAAATCACCCGTCATCAGCGCCATTGGACGAATGCGCTTCACATGCCAGAGATGGAAATACTCGTGACTGCAGAGTCCCAGAAAGCGAATGTAGGCTTCGCTTCGCGTCTGGCCGGTGGACTGGGGCAGATCCTGACGCGAGCAGAGCAGGCTGGTAGAAAATCGGTGCTCCAAACCACCGTAGCCCTCGCCAATCGCAGTCACCAGAAAGAGATACCGATCGATCGGTAATTCGCCAAACATCCCGACATGCTCGGCGCAGATGCGCGCGAGGTCATCGGCAAGCTGTCGCGTATCGGTCCGGTGGCGACCGCTAATGGCCATGCGATGCGGGACATCGGCGACCGTGAAGGCGAACGCGTCAAACTTGCCCATCTCGACGGGATGGTCGATCAAGTCATCGTAATCATCGGCCCCGTACACTCCAAAACCACGCGGATCGACATCGATCGGCTTCAGACTGGTCGCCACACGCCAATCGGCGCCGCATGGATCATCCGGCGCCATCAATTGGATCAGGCAGGGGATGTGCGCCATACCCTGGACACGCAGCAGGACACTCGGGCCATTGAAATAGGCATGTGTCGCATCAAGATGCGCCGAGCGGACCGATAACTCCCAGGCATAGACCTGATAACTCACCTTGATGAGATCGCCTTGCGCCGCGCAGACCCAGGTCTGCTTGTCACGCTTGCGGCAGTGAAGCGCCCGTCCATCGGCCGTTTCAGCAGCGACCAGCGGAATGTTTCGTGCGAAGTCCCGGATCATATAGCTGCCGGGAATCCATGCGGGCATCGAGAGGACGAACTCGTCATCGCCGCGATTCGGAATCTCGATGTCGACGTGAAACAGATGGGCCTGCGCTGAAGCGGGGCGAATACGGTAGGTGAGGTCTGGCGACATCGGGTATCGACCGGAGCGGCCTTGTCAGATGTAACGGGGGGAAAGCGAAGGATGACGACTCGAACGTGGCCAGTCGAGAAGCATCGCACATCTCCGCGCCTTGCGACGGACAGTGTGAACGACCTCGGGGCGATCACCCCGAGGTCGCAGCCAGCTTACCAGCGCGGCCCGCGTGAGGGACGCTCACCGCGCGGCTTGGCCTGATTAACCTTCAGATTACGACCCTTCAGCGGCGTCTCGTTCAGCCCCTTGATGGCGGCATCGGCCTCGGAGTTGTTCGGCATCTCCACGAAGCCGAATCCCTTGGATTCACCGGTGAACTTGTCGGTGATCAAGTTCACGCTCGAGATCTCGCCATAGGCCGAGAACGCGGTTTTAAGCTCGTCTTGGGTCACGCCGTAGGCCAGGTTGCCAACGTAAATATTCATTATTCAGGAGTTCCGTGAGAGCGCATTAAAGAGAAAGAGAGAACGGTCGAAAAATCAATACGCAACTGATTCGACAGTCTTTGCCCCCAACCGTTGGAGACGAAGTTGGTACCGGCACACGGCAGCCGCTGTTGACTGGCGATGGCCCGGCATTCAGCTCTTGCGACCGATCATCGCCACAGCACAGGACGACAATCGAGCCAACCTGCGCGGCAGACATTCCGCGAAAGGCGTCAGGGGATTGGGGCGCGTCCGCGCCGATCCCGCGATGGGCCTTTAGCCGGCCGCGACGCTCCGGCAGGAGACGGTTTGCGCGGGGTTCGGC
>JBGSKP010000215.1:0-2413 GCA_041741175.1 Thiocapsa sp.
CGCCCTTGGAACTCGGCCAAGCTGAGCCCCTTCTGGAACTGCACCCGGTTGCGCGCCATAACTGCCTCCTGCCCATGGTCCAGGTGCCCGCGATATCAGGCAGTTGTGGCGCAAGGAGGACGTGTCGGGGTAATCAGGACGATATTTGACCCGCCCCGCGTCGGGCGTGCCGCCCGACTTCGACCCAAAATGTGTCTCGGGGCACTCGTCCCTCCAAGAGACGACTGCCCCACTGCGGCCGCCGACGCTCATGTCCTTCAGCATCCTGCGACGGCCTTGCCCTACCCACGTCTTGTACCCGCGAGATCAGATCGTTCCTGAAAATTACTCAATCGAGTCTCGATCGGGTTTTGGGTCGAAGTCGGCCGGCTCCGCCCGGCCGACGCGGGGCGGGGCAAGTGAGTGGGACCCATTTTGGCCGCTGGCTCGTTAGCTTGCGCTGATAGGCTCGCCAGGGGGACTGAGTGTCGTGTCGCGTCTGCTCGTTGCCCGTTCTTCACCGGCCCAGGCGATCGATGATGGTTGCAGACGAATGCTCATGTTCAGATCGAAGTCCAAGCGGCTCCAAGAACAACGACCTCGCACGTCTCGGTCAGCGCCACGGGGCAATGCTCGACTCCGTGAGGCACGACGATGAACTCACCTTCCTTGACGACTTCCTCGCGGTCGCGGAACCTCATGAGGAGCGTACCTTTGTGGACGAGGAACAGCTCATCCTCTCGCTTATGGAAATGCCAATCGGAGGAACCTGCGAACTTCGCGAGCTTGATCTGCATGTCGTTGACCTGCCCCACGGCGCGCGGCGACCAGGTCTCGTCGAAGGTCCCGAAGGCGTTATCGAGGCTTCTCTTGCCGAACGGCGAGAGGTGACCATTCAGATCGGCCACGTCCCGCACGATCGCAGAGAGCTGCGCTTCCAGACCGTTTTTCGCCGCCGGATACTCGCCGTCGAGCGCGGCGGTCCCGATCGTAAAGCCCGCGGCGCCAGCGTTGCGGACGACAGCAATGCGGTCCTTGGTTGCTATGGAGCCCGCGACGATCACCGGCTTGCCCGCCGCCTTGCAAACGGCAGAGATAAGAGCTGGGATATCGGGCAGCCGGGATCGGTAAGCCAGCAAGTCCAGCCCGTGAACGCCATCAAGCGCGGCGAGAGACGCCGCACTTGCCGCGATCTCCTCGACGGAACCCTCCAGAACGCTGGGATGGCCGACAATCTTGCCGGGGAAGGGATAGTAGTGGATGCCCGTGCCCCGGAGGATCGGAAGAACGTCTCCTACGCGCGTGCCGCCGAGAAGGATGTCCACGCCGATCTCGACGGCGGCCCTTGCCGAGGCCATTTCGCTGTCGCGGTCCAGCGAGACGACTTCGAGATAGGACGTCGCCCGCTTGGCCTTGATCGCCGCGTTGAGGGCCTTCTGGTCTTCGACCGGAAGGCCGATATCCTTGAAGCCCACATGGCGCACGCCGAGCGACAGGGCTATGTCGAGATGGTCCGCCGCGTCCTCGACGGTGCGGTCGTTGCGGGTAAGCATGAAGATGAAACGCAGGCCCATCAGGTGGCCTCCTCTCTGTTGGCGCGATTGGCGACCAGCCGTCGCTCATATCGACCGCAGCCACATTCGTCCGGGGAGGACGCGGGCGGATGCAGCCGCCCGACCGTAGTGGCGACACCGCGGCGGCCAAATGGACCGGCGCCATCGGCGGCGCTGGTCCGATCGTCGGCGAGCCGACCTTCGGTGAGTGGTCAAGGAGCAGCGCATGAATGACCGGGTCGCGTTGTCGCCAGCTCACTTCTGGCGTGTCTTGCCCTGCGATCAGTCGTGACGCGGACGCAAGTATGACATGGGCTCCACAGATGCGAAATGGCACCGAGTCAGCAGGATGAGGGGCGACTGTTCTGCTCAACATTCGGAACCCGCCGATCAAGGTGCGAACTGAGAACGCCGACGCGATGCCTCCAACAGCGGGCTCGCTCGACGACAGCGCCGTTCACGCCGTGAAGGGACCAATGGTTGTCTGCAACAGGGATCGAGCTGCTGCGACCTGCGTCACCGTCACGTCCCTACCCGTCTGGTACAATTGAGTTGTCCCTCGTTCATCACGAGCCGAATCGAGCCACGGTAAGCGGGTGGGACGGACGAACGGAGCCGGGCCAGCGGCAGAGGCCGGAGGCTCCGCCCGATCCCGTGGCTCGCCTCAGACCATGAGCGAGCTCAATGTTCACAACCAGCTCTACGTCAGCACACGCAACGGCTTTCCGCTCGGCCTTTCGCCTGTGGCCCGCGCGCGGCATCTCTACATCAGCGGCCAGACCGGCACCGGCAAGTCGACGCTGTTGCTCAACATGCTGGCGCAGGATCTCGCCACGGGCCGCGGCTGCGCGCTGCTCGACCCCCACGGCGATCTCGCCGAG
>JBGSKP010000216.1:0-7399 GCA_041741175.1 Thiocapsa sp.
CCCCGTAGCTTCAAATTTCGAGTACGACCACGCCGTCACGGCTGTAGTCACGATGTTCTGGATGGCTCATGTCCGCGTACACCAAGCGATCACCGCGCAGCTCGCCAGGCCAGACGGCCACGACGCGCTTGGAGTGAGCCAGCCGCCTGAGGAGGTCAAGCGGGTTGATCTGCAGGCCCGGTTCGAACAACAACTCAAGGTTGTCGAGCAGCAGCGGGTCTTCAGTTCGTTCCTTGTCCGCAATCTCCCGCAGCAGTTCGCCTGCCGAGAAGCCGCGCTTGTTGTTCGGCGTGGCCGCCAGCCGGCGCCCCAGCTCCAGGCCGACGTTGAGCGGCTCGATGTTGAGCTTTGCGCCGAGCTGGCGCAGCAGTTGGGTCTTGCCACTGCGGCTGGGGCCGACCAGCAGGATCAACTTGCTGTTGAGGTCGCCGATTTCGCCGATGAGTCGTTCGAGTTTTGCGATCACCTGCACCTCCCGTCTTCCGTGATTCCGGATGAGTGCAACGCGCGGTGATTAAATCGATGCATCGTCATGCTTCACTCGAACAGCCGTTTTTGTTTGACGACATAGCCCGCTGGCTTCTTCTGCTTTTCCAATACACCTTCGTCAACCAGACGCTGCAGCCATGCCTTGGCCTGTGTATTGGATACATCCAGCGCTGCGGCGACCTCCGCGTCTTTCATTGGCGTACTCAATAGCTGCTGAATCGCTGTGCGCACGGCTGTGAAGAGCACTTCGGCCGGGGTCGATTTCGGCTGCTCAGATTCCTTGGCGTCGTCTATCGGCGCTACGGCTTCTGGTGTGACTGGCGGCAGTTCTTCCGATGCCTCAGCGGTTGGCAGCGCAGCGGAAACAACGTCAACCGGTGCAGATAGCTTGCTCTCGTCCTGGGGCGCCGGAGCGGCGTCGCGTGGTACGGGCGCCGTTGGCTTGGCGTCAGCCGACGATGGATCTTCGTTCGAGAACAGTGCAAAACCAACCTGCGGGGAGGCTGTCGGCGTGGGCATCGCCACGTTGAATACGTCCTCGAAGGAATCCACGTCTTGCGGGTTCGGCCAGGGAAGTGCGCCTTTCTTTCGCAAACCATCCAATCCAGCTGATGACTCGCCCGTCGATCGAATGAAGACCGGGACAAACTTGAGTTTGTCGAGCTGCTCGACAGCACCCGCCCAAGTGCCACCTTTGTTGAGGTCGGAACTGACCACCAGTGATGTGTCTGCCAACGCATAGATCAGCTTGTTACGCTGCATGGCGTTGCCGACATTGAACCCGGCACTCGGGTCGTAGGGCGAAATCAGCACCAGTTGGCCATCGAGCAGCAGGTTGCGGTGCTCGCGGTTCATGGTGGTCTTTTCCAGACTGTCCGCCAGCACGCCACAAACTTTTCCACCCCCCTCAAGCGCGCCACGCATGGCGGCCTGGTCGATGCCCTTGGCGCCACCGGAGACAAGCGTTCTCCCTGCGCGAGCAGCGAGCCGGCCAACTGCGATTGTGTAGTCGATGAGGGCGTCGTCCACATGGCGCGATCCGACGACGGCAAGCCCACCGGTTTCAAGCAAAGCCATGTCGCCACAGCCGTAGAGCACTGCCGGCGCATCTTCACGAAGGCGCGTTTTCAGGCGACGCGGATACTCAGCATCAGCGCGGCTGACCACCCAAATGGCGCGCGCCTGCCAGCGCTCGATCACTTGGCTCAGCAGGAATCCGCGCCCCAGCAATTTTTGCAGGCGGCTCTCGTCAATCACCGGTTGGCACGCACGCAGGATCTCAGCGGCATCCGGCGAGAGGAGATCCGCAGGCTGACGCTGGATCTCGCGCAAATGACGCGCGAGACGTTTGTATTCACCAGGCGAGAGCAGGTCCGATGACGCAGTGCCTCGTCCGGCAATGAGCGGCGCAGTCAGCAGCAGGATCGCCTGGGTGTTGGGTGAGAGGACTGGCGTCATTCGTCGTGCCCCGTCTGTGAAAGGGCCATAGGCCAAACCGCGCCACTACCGCTTTTGCGCAGCAGCCATGCAGACACCGTCAGCGTCCAGCGCGAGTCGACCATGTCATCCACCAGGAGGACTGGGCCGGGAGGAATAGGCTGGCCGTTTAGTGCGAGCGAACCATCAATGTTGCGCGCCTGTTGTGTGCTGTTTGCCATCGTTTTCTGTTCGGGCCTTGCGTCTGTTTTTGCGATGACCACATGAAACGGGAGACCCAGCGCAGCAGCCAAGCGCTGCGCGAAATTCGGTACCAATTCGGGATGCCGAAGCGAAGGAACGCAGGTCACCCATGTCGGGCTCGGCTGCGGATTCCACTCCTGGATCATCTTCACGCACGCAGCAACGAGGTCATCGGAAAAGTGGCCGTCGTGGTATTTGCCCTGTCGAACCAAGCCACCCCAACCGGCATCGCCCCAGACGCATAGCGCCTTGCCGGATTCGGCCTGATGGGCAGGGGCGATGAATCCCTTGACGCCGTACTGGGGCATTCCACCATCGGGCCATTTCTTGCGCGGGTCGATAGGCAAGCTGGTTCGACGAAGAAATTCGACGGCGGCTTTGACCAGCTCGGTATCCACGGTTGCAGGCAATGGCGGTAAGGCAGGTTCTGTGACGACACTTGGATCGCCGTCGAGCGCGCCAATCAAAAAGCCCATGTGCTCACCAAACGGCAGGCTGACGTAGTCCTGCATCTGCTGGTGCTCGTCTCGCCGTAGCGCGGTGAGGCGTTCCGCTCGATCCCAGAACGCTTCACTCAGCGTTGCCGCCGTGAGCTGCCATTTGCTGCCTTGCTTAGCGATGGGTGCCGGCGCTTCGAGGGAAAGCAGTGCAATCGTCTTGTCGACACGTCCTTTGCTCAGATTGACCCGGCTCAGCAGCTCGGGGACAGACAGCCCATTGGGCTCGTCTTCAAGTGCTCCCAGGACGTCGGCAACTTCTTGTCGGGTCGGGAAGGCACTCCGGATAAACCAGTCAGTGATGTCAGACTCTTCCTGACCACTGAGGAGTACTCCATACGCGGAGTCCAGTGCGCGTCCCGCGCGACCAACCTGCTGGTAGTAGGCGACGACCGATCCCGGCATTTGGTAGTGGATGACAAACGCCAGATCCGGCTTGTCGTAACCCATGCCTAGAGCTGTTGTGGCAACCAGCGCTTTGACTTGGTTGTTGAGCAGCGCCTGTTCAAGCTGTTCTCGGCGATCGCCGGTTTCACCGGTGTAGGCTTCCACGTTGAAGCCTTGGGTCTTCAGCCATTGCGCCACTTGATTGGCATCACGAACCGTCAGCGTGTAGATGATGCCGTGGCCCTGCAGCGTGGCCAGTTGCTCTGCCAGCCAGGCAAGGCGCTCGGCCTGGCTGGGTAAGCGGATCGTCTGCAGGGAAAGCGAGGTCCGATTCAAGTCGCCACGCGAGACGTCCAGCTTCGGACCGAGCACTGCAGCAAGGTCCTCCATCACGCGGTTATTCGCTGTTGCCGTGGTGGCGAGCAAGCGCAGGTTTGGCGGCAGCGTTTTGACGATCCGCTCCAACAGGCGATAGTGAGGGCGGAAGTCGTGGCCCCAGTCGGAAATGCAATGTGCCTCGTCGATGACCAGCATCGAAATCTGTGCAGCGATGCCGGCCAGAACCTGCGTCCGGAAGCGCTCGTTCGCCAGGCGCTCCGGCGAGATCAAGAGAATGTCGATCTCCCCCTTGGCCAGCTTGCCCTCAACTGCCGTCCAGTCGTCCATGTTGTCGGAGTTGATGGTGGCGGCGCGAACCCCCATCCGCTCTGCCGCTGCGATCTGGTTTCGCATCAGCGCCAGCAGCGGCGAGATCAATAACGCAGGGCCGGCTCCAGCTTCCCGCAGCAACTTGGTCGCGATGAAGTAGACAAAGCTCTTACCCCACCCGGTCTTCTGCACGACCAGCAAGCGGCCTTTGCCTTCGACGATGTGACGAATGGCATCTTCTTGGCCGTCGCGGAAAGTGGCGTCAGCGCGTCCGGAGCCGATCCGGAGCAGTTCCAACGCGCGTTTTGGATCGTAGGCCACGTTATTGCTCTCCCTTGTTTTGGTCGGGCGAGCGGTAACCCGGCGCCAACATAGCGTTCTTGACGCCATACAGCGCCAGGTGATCTTTCAGCCAGAGCCTGAATTCATAACCGCGCAGACTGTGGTCCGGAGAGCAGTCCACACTCCACTGGCGCAAGATGTATCCAGCCGTGGCGGCACGCAGCTTCATCCGCAGTGACCCGCGAACCATGCCGTAGTCCATCTCCGTAATTTCAGGACGGGGCTGGTCCGGGTGCGGCACCATCTCCAGCTCCACGATCCGGGTCCATTGGATGTCCTGATTACTGCGCTCATGGGGCTGCACATCTGCATTCCTCATAAGGACCGGGCGCTTGATCCGGGTGATGACGAAATCCCGGAACTCCTGCGACTTCCGGTCGAAGGCGCGGACGTGCCAACGGAGGCCGTTGTCGATCAGCGCGAACGGGACGATCTCCCGCTCGGTGCGGCCACTGGAGATGGAGTGGTACTCGATGCCGAGTGGACACTCCTGGTGAATCGCACGGGTCACACTCGCCAGTACATCCAGATCCGGGTGCGTGAGCCGTGACGGGCTCTCGCTGGCCACCCACGCCTTGAGCCGCATCGGCTCACCATCGCCAAAGCCCTGAGTCAGCCACGACAGCACCCGCTCCGGGGGGAAGTCGAATACGGGCCGGAAGTCCGGCCCCAGGACGTAGGACTTGCCCTTGGGGTCGTAGTCGATGTTGCCCGGGGCCAACTCCTTGTACAGCGCCAGATCCCTGGATGCGGCGGCGGACTGGATGCCAAACCGCGTGACCAAGTCCTGACGGCGTATCTCCCCGATGAAGCGCACGCGCAACTCCACGAACGCGAGCCGGTCGCGTTGTGGCTGGGTTAGATCTGCAAGCTGTTCGTTCGACATCCTGGCTGGCTCGTTCGGGTTAGCGAATGCTTGTACGGGTTATTGCGGAAAGTATATGGTCTGCTCTAGAATCTGTCTATGAATCTATTTTGATTTGTGTACATGTCGTGTTGTGATGACCATAAACGACGCAACGACAAGAGGATCGGCATAGCGACCATGCAGAAATTCGCCGAGCTTCAGCACTTTGAAATGGGGTGACTTGGTATGAGCGGCAGCCGTTGGGACCAGCCGGGAGTGCCCCACAAGGGGTGGCACTGCGTGGACGTGGTCGACCTGCGCGCCGACGGCGAGTCGGCGGACGAAACCGATTACGCGACCTGCCAGATGTGCGGCAACGAGAAGATCCGCTACGTCCACATCATGGAGCACCCGGATCTGGACGAGAACTTCGACGTCGGGTGCGTCTGCGCCGAGAAGATGAGCGGCGACTACGAGGGGCCGCAGCGGCGTGAGGCCAAGTTGCGCAACCGCGCAGCGCGCCGGACCCGATGGCTGCAGCGCAAGTGGCGGGTGTCCGCCAAGGGGAACAGCTTTCTGAATCTCGAAGGCTACAACCTCGTCGTGTACCCGACAAAGACTGGTCGCTGGGGCTACAAGATTGGCGATCGTTTTGGGCCGCGGACATACGCGACGAACAACGAAGCGAAGCTGGCGCTGTTCGATGACTTCTGGGCCGCGACCCAGGATGACGAGCGGCTGTGGGCCAGTGACTGAGGAGGGAAATAGATTCGATGCCGCATGACTCACCCAGCAGCACCCAGCGAGACGGAAGCCCACTGCTCAAGGGCAAAAGGCCTGATTTGATCGAACTGATCGCCGCTACCCTTCATTCAGTAAAGGCGTATGACTTGCCGGCGGAATGCGAGCGGCTCGGGTTGGCTACCGGGACAGGTAGCGAAGCGCATTCCAGCAAGCGCGTGTACGTGCGAAGCCGTCTCCAAGCACTGAGCAACGATCAGCTTCTCCAACTCGCACGCCAGGTTGAGCAGGATCACGTCAGTTTTTCGCTGAGCGAGTTTCTCCGACTGTTGGACGAGTCGAGCGACGGTCAGACATTCACTGAACTCACGCGGCGCTCGATCCTCAAGCTGCTGAACGACATGGATCTCTTCGGCGAACTCCCGCTTGTCGAGCAATTGTCCAGGATCTGGCCATTACCCGAAATGCGTGGCGCGGGTTTCGAGGCAAACTTGGAGGAGTCCGTCATACGGCACTGCGTGAACAACTACGACTGGACCAACACTGAATTGCTCGAGGTGGTGGGCGCACTGAGCTGCTCCCGACAGCTGTTCTTCAAGTTGCTTGAGGCGGTCGTCTCTCCGAATGCCCGAAGAGGAAAGGAGCAGACGCAGCTCGTTGAGACACTGAATACTCTCCTCAAGGCGGACGGCTTCCAGCTAAGGCCATCGGGGAGCATCTCAGGACATTCGGCGTTCGCGGTGAATCGAATCAGTGGTGGCGTATCTGGCGCGCCCAAGAATTTGATCTTCGCGTCAACGGGTCCGAAGCCCGAGATCGTCATCCAGGATGCCATCAACAACGACATCCGAATCGTTAGGAATGAAGAGCACTGCCTCGTGTACGAACGCCCGATTCAGGCCAATGGGCTTACCAAGGAGGAGATGCTCTCGTGGTGGAAGGAACGGCAAGGCATCCAGGACGAATCAGATGCACGGCGATCGCTTTCTCAACGTCTGATGGCATCCCTTGCATCGGACGGCGAGCGAAACGTATTCAGCGTCTACTACCGGGCGTTCAAGGATCTCGGCGATAAGCTGCCAGCCCTCATTCCGCAGGTCTATCTGCATTACGACCCATACACGCTGGCACAGCTCGGCGGGTTTGGACGCTTGTCTCGGCAACGCATGGACTTCCTACTCCTGTTCAGCGACGCAGGCCGTGTGGTCGTCGAGGTTGACGGATCTCAGCACTTCGCCGAGGACGGTAAGCCATCCCTCGCCAGGTACGCGGACATGGTGGCGGCCGATCGTGACCTCCGGCTCGCCGGGTACGAGGTCTATCGTTTCGGGGCCAACGAGCTCACCGGCCACGGGTCGGCAGAACGGATCGAAGCATTCTTCCGGCGCTTACTTCGGAAGCACGCGGTCCTTCCCGGGGCCGGTTCTGCTCAGTGAAACCATGCCAACCGATCCGGAACTTCGGACGCCGGTTCAATTCCTCAAATGGGAATCGAACTGACGTCCTGGGTGATGCGCTTGGCTGGTGACCTCGGCTGGGCAGAACTGGTAGAATTGCCAGCAACAGGGGCCGGATTCCGCACCTTTCCGCAGGAGTTCGAAGGGGTTCTAAGGCGCTGAGTTACATAGGTTTGGCGCAGGGTTCCACCCCACCACCACATTCTCCGGGAAGCCGCCGCTGCCAACCCGCACCGGCGGTGGAATCGCTGCCGGATTATGTCTACTCGAGCTTGTGGCTCAGTTCGGGTCGGCGTAGAACACCCACCTCG
>JBGSKP010000217.1:0-4936 GCA_041741175.1 Thiocapsa sp.
TCCGGATTCAGCGCGACGATGATCTGCTCACCCTGGTGCGGCGCTGATCGCACCCCGGCGACCGCCGTCCGGCGATCTCAACCCGCCGCACCGGCGCGGCGGACTCGCGCCATCAACTGGATCGTTTCGGATTCCGATTGACCTGGATTCAGTTGCACCCTTGAGATTTGCGTTCATGATAAGCAAACTTTAGCATTGACAATTGTCTAGCCGAAGCGGATACCCTTTCGGTGACATTGCGAACACGGATCAACAGCCCAGGGAAGGCGCAACAACCACCAAGCGGTACCAGACCACCCGATGGGTGGAGGAGCAATATGATGGCTGCCATGCAGATTGCCGGACGGCAACTGGAGGTCAACAAGCAGGGTCACCTGGCCTACTTCGATCATTGGGATCCTGCCGTCGCCGCAGCCCTGGCCGAAGAAGACGGCTTAGCCCTGACCGAGTGTCATTGGGCGGTGATCAATTTCCTTCGTGAATACTATGCAACCCACGAGATGCCGCCGTCGCCGCGCGTCGTGATCAAGACCGTCGGCGCTCAGGTCTCGCCGCATGTCCCCTGTTCACGCAAGCATCTGGAGGGGCTCTTCCCGAACGGCGGCTGCAAGCAGGCGTGCCGTCTGGCAGGCCTGCCGCGATACTACTGTCATTCCTGCTGAATCAGGCGATGCCGCCTTCCGGGCGGATAGGCCGGGCGGGATGGACCGGGCGCAAGCCGGACCCATCCGCCCGATCTGCGCTCATCCGAGGTCCGTCATCAGGTCGGATAAGGTAAACGTCCGTACAGCCGGCTGAGGACCCGCAGTCGCTCGGCCGCCGCATCCGTCACGATCTCCTCGCGATAACGCCACAGCCAGTTGCCTGCGGAGGTGCCCGGGCGATTCATACAGGCATCCGCGCCCAATCCGAGTACATCCTGCATCGGGAACAACGCCAGCGACGCGACCGAACCGAGCGCGCAGCGCATGAAATCCCAGTGGATCTCGCTGCCGTCGCTGTTCAGGTAACGCATCGCCTGATGCCGGGTTGCCTCGTCGCGCAGCGCCCACCAACCAAGCAGCGTGTTGTTGTCGTGTGTGCCGGTGTAGACGGCGAGGCTGCGGCGATGATTGTGGGGCAGAAAGGAGGAGCGTCCAAAACCACCCTCGAAATCCTCGAAGCCAAACTGCAGGATCGCCATGCCGGGTAGATCGAGCTGGTCGCGGAGCGCCTCGACATCCTCGGTGATGACCCCCAGATCCTCGGCAATCAGGGGCAGCCCGTCACCGAGCGCCTCGCGCAGGGCATCGAAAAGACCCATGCCCGGCCCCTGCACCCAGCGGCCGTTGACTGCGGTCTGTTCATGGGCCGGAATCTCCCAATAGCCGGCGAATCCGCGGAAATGATCGATCCGCACCAGATCCACCAGCTCCAGCACCCGACGCAGGCGCTGCACCCAGAAGCGATACCCATCCTCGGCGACCTTCGGCCAGTCGTAGAGCGGGTTGCCCCAGCGCTGTCCGGTGGCACTGAAATAATCGGGCGGCACACCGGCGATGACGGTCGGCTGTCCGGCCTCGTCGAGCTGGAACCATTCGCGATGGGTCCAGACCTCGCTCGAGTCGTGTGCGACAAAGATCGGCATATCGCCGATCAGGCGCACCCCGACGCTGTTGGCATAGGCACGCAGCGCCGCCCATTGCTGGAAGAAGAAATACTGCGTCAGACGCTGGGTCTCAAGCTCGCCCTCGTGGGTCTTGCTCCAACGCGCCAACGCCGCCGGATCGCGTCGGGCAAACTCGGGGCGCCACTCGGTCCAAGGACGGTGACCATGATGGGCCTTGAGCGCGTGGTAGAGGGCAAAATCACCCAGCCAGTCCGCATGCGCGTCCAGGAACTGTTGATAATCGGCGCGCTCCGCATCGCTCGCGCGTTCGTGGAAACCGCGCACCGCATGCGCCAGAAGCAGGCGCTTCCAGCCGATGACCGCGCCGAAATCCACCTGATCGGGCGGAAACCTCGGCGCCCGCAAATCCTCCCAATCCACCCAGCCGGCCTCCAGCAACCGCTCGGGGCTGATCAGCAGCGGATTGCCGGCGAAGGCCGAGGTGCACTGATAGGGCGATTCACCGTAACCGGTCGGTCCCAGCGGCAGCATCTGCCACAAACCCTGTCCCGCCGCGGCAAGGAAATCGACGAAACGGTGGGCAGATGGCCCGAGATCACCGATCCCGAACGGACCAGGCAGCGATGTCGGATGAAGCAGAATGCCGCTGGTACGGTGCATGCCGGGACTCCAAAAACGGGGCAGAGATCTAACACCCGGCGAGTCTACCCAAAGTCAGCTCGAAAGGCGCGCGCCGAGCAAAGAAAGCGCCGTATCTACCGGGCATGTCCGGGGCATGTCCCGCGCATCTTCCGGGCCGATGCCGGAGATCTGCCGGACATCGGCTCCGGCCGCAACCCGGTCAACCAAGCGCCGGCGTCTCGGACCGCGCAGCCCATCCGGGTCAAAACTTGGTTTGGGATCCGGATCACTGCGGCATTCCCGTAGAAAGTTCACCTTGGGACAGCGATAACTGCGGCATTCCCTTAGAACGCATGATTTCAGCTACACTCGGCAGGTGAATTCCAGCCTCGGGCGGACGCGCTCGAACCCTCGCAACGCAACCGGGAAACGTCAGGATGTTCAAACATCTCCGTCTGTGGGCCAACATCCTCCTGGTGATCGGCGCCGCCATCGTTCTGGCGATCACCACCATCACCCTGGTCAGTCTGCACAACTTAAAAGAGCTGAGCCTCACTGCGGAGGACACCGAGCTGCGACATTTCGCGACCCTCGTGCAAACCCGGATCTTCGAAGAGGTTCGCCTGGCCGAGGCGCTCAGCACACTCGTGGCCAACATACCGGAGGTGCAGGCACGTTTTGCCGCGGGTGATCGTGCCTGGCTTGCTGAGCAGTTGCGCCCGTCTTACGTAGCGCTCGAACGCAACGTCGGCGCCGTTCAGTTTCAGTTCCACACCCCACCGGCGATGTCCTATCTGCGCCTGCATCTGCCCGAAAAATTTGGCGACGACCTCTCCAGTTTTCGCCAATCCGTTGTCGATACCAACCGCGACCGCCAACCCCGGCGTGGACTGGAATTCGGCGTCGGCGGTCTCGGCGCCCGCGGCGTGGTTCCGATCATCGCTCAGGACCGGCATCTGGGCTCGGTCGAATTCGGCATGTCTTTCGGACAGGCATTCTTCGACGGCTTCAAGAAGACGTTCGGGGTGGATGTCGCGCTCTACATCCTGCGCGAGGACCTGATCGAAACCTTTGCAAGTACCCATGGCGATGCGCCGATGCTGACCACGGAAGCCATCAAGGCCGCATTCGCCGGCGAATCCCGAACGGTTGAGCTGGAGTACGACGCCGTGCCCGTCGCGGTCTACGGCGAGGTCGTGCGTGACTACTCGGGCACGCCGATCGGGGTGATCGAGATCGGGATGGACCGCAGCGCCAATGTCGCGGCGCTCGGCAAGACCAGGATCGAGGCATTAGTCATCGGCCTGATGGTCGCACTCTTCAGTATCGGAATCGCGTCCTTCACCGCTCGCGCCATCACCAAACGCATCCGCGAGCTGTCGAACGGGATCGATCAGGTCTCCCGAGGCGATTTGAGTGTCAGTCTCGCCCTGGACGGCAGCGACGAGCTGGCCGACCTCGCCCGGGTCGCAGACGAGATGAAAGGGCACCTGAACACACTGGTTGCCGGAGTGGAGGTCAGCGCCGTCTCGGTTCTGAAGGCATCGCGCGAGATCGCCAGGGCGGTCGACGGACAGGCGGCGACCTCCAGCGAGATGTCCGCCTCGGTCGCCGAGATCACCTCGACCATGGAGGAGCTCTCTGCCTCATCCAGCCAGATCGCCGAGTATTCCGAGTCCGTGGTGTCGATCGCCAACCGCACCTACGAGGACAGCGTGCGGGGCTCCGATGCCATGCAGCGTCTGGTCGAGAAGATGCATCGGATCGGCCTGGACAATCAGAATGCGTTGAATGAGATCCTTGAACTCGGCGCCCGCTCGAAGGAAATCTCCAAGATCATGGAGATCATCGACACGGTGGCGGATCAGACCAAGCTGATCGCCTTCAACGCCGCGCTTGAAGCCTCCTCGGCGGGCGAGGCCGGCAAACGATTCGGGGTGGTGGCGGCGGAGATCCGACGTCTGGCCGACTCGGTGACCGAATCCACCGGCGAGATCACCACCAAGGTCGCGGAGATCCAGGAATCGATCAACCGGCTCGTCATCAGCTCCGAGAAGGGCTCCGCGGGCATTCAACAAGGGATGGCCGACTCGGCCGCCACCGCCGATATCCTTCAGGCCCTGGTGGATGCCGCAAGCGAAACCACCAGTTCGGCCCAACAGATCAGTCTGTCCACGCAGCAGCAGCGCACCGCCAGCAATCAGGTCGTGGTCGCACTGCGCGAGATCGTGACCGCCAGCTCGGACACCGCCCAGGCGGTTCGACAGATCGCGCAGTTCGCACGCGACATGAGCGAACTCTCGGTCAACCTGAAGGAGCGCATGGATCAATTCGTTCTGGCCGAGACGGAATCGACCAGACCAGAATCGCCGAGAACAGGCCCGGCACTCGCGGAGCCCGCGCGCTCGGGCGTCGGCGCCTAGGGGATGGCGATGCGACACATCAGGGTGCTTGTCGTCGACGACAGCCGCTCGGCACGGGCGATGATCCGTTCACTCATCGAATCGGCAACTGATCTGTCCGTCTGCGGTGAGGCCGAGAACGGTCGCGAGGCGGTGGAGATGGCGATGACGCTCGCGCCCGACATCGTCACCATGGATCTGCAGATGCCCGAGATGGACGGCATGCAGGCGATCGAGCAGATCATGTCCCGCCGCGCCGTTCCCATCCTGGTACTCTCGGATGTCGCGGACGCCCACAACGCCA
>JBGSKP010000218.1:0-1705 GCA_041741175.1 Thiocapsa sp.
TCGCTGCATCGAGCGCAGCACGATCAACCCCGGTTTGACCGCCGGAGACCACGCGCAGCGGCCCATTCACCGCGCGTGCCTCCATGCCCGGTTCGTGCCGACGGGCGGCAAGTAGCACCGCATCCCGGCGGGCGAAATACAGATCCTCTTCGGCCTTCTCTTTGAGCTTGAGCTTGTCGACGAATTGAGTCATTGGACAGTCATCCGGGAATCATCGCGGCGAGTCCGGTCGATTCGCGATCAGGATCGCGCGGGTCGGCGCCGGGTGTCCTTCGATGGTGCGACTGCAATCCTCGGGATCCAAATGATCGGGCAAGGATTCAAAACGCATCCAGTCGGTGGAACGCTGCTCGTCGGGAGTGGTTCGGGTTACGTCCACGACCCGAATCGCCGTGAATCCGCAGCGCCGCAGCCAGACCCGAAGGGCATCGACCGTCGGGATAAACCAGACATTGCGCATCGCGGCATAGCGTTCGGTCGGGACCAGCACCCGGTCTCCCCCACCCTCCAGCACCAGTGTTTCCAGGACCAGCTCGCCGCCCGGACGCAGGAGGCGGCGCAGATCCATGAGGTGGCCGATCGGTGATCGGCGGTGATAGAGCACGCCCATCGAGAACAGGCTATCGAACCCGGTGAGATCGGCCGGCAGATCCTCGATGCCCAGCGGCAGCACGGCCAGATCATCCCGATCCAGATACCGGTTGATCGCCAGCCACTGGAGGACGAACAGGAGCGTCGGGTCGATGCCCATCACCAACCGCGCCCCCGCGCCGAGCATCCGCCAGCCGTGATAACCGTTGCCGCAGCCGACATCCAGGACCAGACGCTCGCTCAGCGGCGCGATGGCTCCAGCCAATCGGTCCCATTTCAGATCCGAGCGCCATTCGGTATCGATGTGCACACCAGCCAGACAATAAGGGCCTTTCCTCCAGGGATGAAGGGCCATCAAGTGCTCGGTCAGGCGGCGCTCCAGAACCTGATCGCCGCGGCCATTACTGGTGCCATCCACTTGGCCATCCCCACGGCCATCAACAACCCGGTGGATCGATCCGTCGCCCACAACACCGACGCAGGCACGCTCCAGGTTGCGCCGTCCCAACGGCAGGTCCGGCAGACGCGTCAGCGCTGCCTCCCACTTAGGCAGATCACCATGCGCCTGTGCGCCCAGACGCGACGCGATGCGCTCGGCCAGCAATGGACGCCAGACCCCCAAGGGCGTGCGCTCAAGCTGCCCGAAAAAGGGTTCAAAGGGTGTCAGATCCATGCGACCCAGGCGACAAAGCTCAGATTCTGAAACCAGCGTGTGTGGCCGGCAAAACCGGCGTCGAACAAACGCCGCTCGTGAGTCCGGATGGTCTCGGGGACGAGCACGCGCTCCAGCGCCGCGCGTTTGCGACTGATCGCCAGCTCACTGTACCCATTCGCGCGTTTGAAGTCCTCGTGAAGGGTCCGCAGCAGTTTGCCGCCCTGATCATCCGGAACCTCGACCTTCTCGGCCAGAACCAGCATCCCGCCCGGCACCAGCCCGGCCCGCACGCGGCGCAAAAGCCGGTCGCGGCGCTCCGGCGGGATGAACTGAAGGGTGAGATTCAAGACCACCAGAGCGGCCTCGCCGATCTCGACCGTCTCCAGATCGGCACACACGGGCACCAGACGCTCGACACCCGGCGCCGCGGCCAGACGCGCACCCATGCCCTCGATCATC
>JBGSKP010000219.1:0-4996 GCA_041741175.1 Thiocapsa sp.
ACCTGGTGGTCATGGTCATCCTGAGCCTCGTTTGGTCGCGCTCGCCCGGATCGATCGATGTCAATGAATACGCCATGCAGCAGGTCGGACAGGATTCGACCAAGCTGGTGCCCGGCACCATGACCACGACCGCGGCGATCGGTATTGCCGAGACCCTCTTGAATAAGCCGGGCGGCTACCTGACGAACGATATTGCGCCTCCGGGGATCTTCCTGGACAACATCCCGAATTGGGAGTTTGGCGCCTTGACCGAGCTGCGCGATTTATCCCGCGCCCTACGCAATGACTTCAGTCGGGCGCAGACGCAATCGGTCGAAGACGTGGATCTCCAGATTGCGGAACCGAAGTTCAACTACGACTCCCAATCCTGGATCTTCCCGTCTTCCGAGTCGGAGTACCGCGACGGGATCGCGGCCCTGCATCGCTATCTGACGCGACTCGCCGACGAGAAGAGCGGCGACGGTGAATTCTTCGCCCGCGCCGACAATCTGGCCGCCTACCTGCAGGTGGTTGCGAAGCGACTCGGGAGTCTATCGCAGCGGCTGACCTACGCCGTCGGTCAAGCCCCACTCGATACGGCCTTGGCCGGCGACGCGAGCGCCACGGAAGCAACGCCCGACACCGGACAAACCTGGAAAAAGACGCCTTGGCTCGAGATCGACGACGTCTTCTTCGAGGCCCGGGGCTATACCTGGGGTCTGCTCCAGACGCTGACCGCCATGGAGACGGACTTCGCCCCGGTGCTCGAGAAAAAGAACGCACTGGTATCTCTGAAGCAGATCGTGCGGGAGCTGGAAAATACCCAGAACATGATCTGGAGCCCCATGATCCTCAACGGCACCGGATTCGGACCCATGGGTAACCATTCCCTGGTGATGGCATCTTATATCTCACGCGCCAATGCGGCAATCATCGATCTTCGTCGGCTCTTGATCGAGGGTTAGCGATAATAAGCCCGGCAGTTGTGCCCTCTTCGGACGGAGGGCACCGGGGAGGACCATGGAAGCGTACACAACATCAGCTTTCCCATGAACGAGACCAAGCCATGACGCAAGGTGACGAGCAAACCGGTGGGCACATCGCCGACAGTCGAATCGGTGTTCATTTAAAGAACGACTTGGCAGGACATCTGTTTGTCCTGCTCGGTGTCTTTCAAGAATACCAAAGCAGCGCAATCGCCTTGGTACGTCTGCGCACCGCCGTCCTTCGTGATCCACGCTTGGCCTCGGTGCTGCGCCCGTCATTGGCCGACATGCAAAGTGCCAACCAGGCCCTCCGAAAGGAGGTCATGCAAATGCAGCACCACATTGCCGCACAGATTGCTCACAACCCAGGTCATGGCGTCAACTCCATGCCAACGTCCGAACCGGCGCCCTCATGACCCCATTCGGCGCCGAGCATCCATCGTTAAGGTCCTGCGTCGCGCGACAATTTGCTGGATGGCTGGAATGTCGATGTCGTATCCGGCGATCTCGCGATCGATCCTGTGCCCACCAATGAAATCGCTCGGGGGCGGATTGCTCGACACCGTCCAGTGTCATCCGCGCCTCGCTCTGGCCTCCGGCCACTTGAGTCACGGTGATCCGATAAGACCGTCTCCCGATAAGGGTAACGCAGCTTGAACCTGGCCCAATCGGCGTACTGCCGACTGTTCCCCGACTTGCTTACACCCATTTCCAATCCTGGATCTCCGGCAGATCCTCGCCATGCTCGGCGATGTAGTGCTGGTGCTCGATGAGTTTGTCGCGGATCGCCTGCTTGGCGTAGGCGGCCTTGGAGCCGAGCCGTGGCACGCGATCGATGACATCGGCGACCAGATCGAAGCGGTCCAGTGCGTTTTTGACTACCGTATCGAAAGGCGTCGAGGTGGTGCCTTCTTCCTTGTAACCGCGCACATGCAGGTTGCCGTGGTTGGTCCGGCGATAGGTGAGCCGATGAATCAGCCAGGGATAGCCGTGATAGGCGAAAATGATGGGCTTGTCGGTGGTGAAGAGCAGGTCGAAATCCCGGTCGCTCAAGCCGTGCGGGTGTTCGCCGGGCGGCTGAAGCTTCATGAGGTCGACCACGTTGATGACCCGGATCGTCAGGTCGGGGAAATGCTCGCGCAGCAGGGTGACGGCGGCCAGGGTTTCGAGTGTCGGCACGTCGCCCGCGCAGGCCATGACGACCTCCGGCTCGCCGCCCTGGTCGTTGCTGGCCCAGGGCCAGATGCCGATGCCGGCGGTGCAGTGCTTGATGGCGGCGTCCATGTCGAGCCACTGGGGCGCGGGTTGTTTCCCGGCCACGATGACGTTCACATAATTGCGACTGCGCAGACAGTGATCGGTCACCGAGAGCAGGGTGTTGGCATCCGGCGGGAGATAGACCCGGATGACCTCCGCCTTCTTGTTGATGACATGGTCGATGAAGCCGGGATCCTGATGGCTGAAGCCGTTGTGATCCTGACGCCAGACATGAGATGAGAGCAGATAGTTCAGCGAGGCAATCGGCCGACGCCAGGGGATGTGGGTGCACACCTTGAGCCACTTGGCGTGCTGGTTGAACATGGAGTCGATGATGTGGATGAAGGCTTCGTAACAGGAGAAGAAGCCATGGCGGCCGGTGAGCAAGTAGCCTTCGAGCCAACCCTCGCACTGATGCTCGCTCAGCATCTCCATCACCCGGCCGTCCGGTCCGACGTGCTCGTCACCGGGGACGAGTTCCGCGATTGAACAGCGATCTGTCACCTCGAAGACCGCGCCCCAACGGTTCGATGCCGTCTCGTCCGGACTGAAGACACGGAAAGTCTGCGGGTTGAGCTTCACCACATCACGGATAAACTCGCCCTGGACCCGGGTAGCCTCGGCATTCACGGCACCCGGCCGGGGCACCGCTACCGCGTAGTCGCTGAAATCCGGCATCCGCAGATCGCGCAGCAGCAGGCCGCCGTTGGCATGCGGATTGGCGCTCATGCGCCGCTCACCGTGCGGGGCCATAGCCGCAAGCTCGGCGTTGAGCTTGCCGGTCGCGTCGAACAGTTCCTCCGGGTGATAGCTCTTTAGCCAGTCTTCCAGGATCTCCAGATGCCCCGGATGCCGCATGTCGGCCATGGGCACCTGATGGGAGCGAAAGGTGCCTTCGGTCGCTTTGCCGTCCACGCTCTTCGGGCCGGTCCAGCCCTTGGGCGAGCGCAGGATGATCATGGGCCAGCGCGGACGGGTGTCGAAACCGAAGGCGCGCGCATCGTTCTGGATGCGCTGGATCTCGGCGACCACGGTGTCGAGCGTGGCGGCCATGAGCTGGTGCATCGTCATGGGATCGTCGCCCTCGACGAAGTAGGGTGCGTAACCATAGCCGTAGAACAGCGCCTCCAGCTCATCGCGCGGAATGCGCGCTAGCACCGTTGGACCGGCGATCTTGTAGCCATTCAGGTGCAGGATGGGCAGCACGGCCCCGTCATGGATCGGGTTGAGGAACTTGTTCGAGTGCCAGCTCGTGGCGAGCGGCCCCGTCTCCGCCTCGCCATCGCCGACCACGCAGGCGACGATCAGATCGGGATTATCGAAAGCCGCGCCATAGGCATGGGAGAGCGCATAACCCAGCTCGCCACCCTCGTTGATCGACCCCGGCGTCTCGGGCGCGACATGACTGGGGATACCGCCGGGAAAGGAGAACTGCTTGAACAGCCGCCGCATCCCCTCCTCGTCCCGCGAGATGTTCGGATAGACCTCGCTGTAGGTCCCTTCCAGGTAGGCGTTCGCCACCATCGCTGGCCCGCCGTGACCCGGGCCGGCGACATAGATGAGACTGAGATCGTTGTCCTTGATGACGCGGTTGAGATGCGCGTAGATGAAGCTCAGTCCCGGCGTCGTGCCCCAGTGGCCGAGTAGGCGCGGCTTGATGTGCGCCAGCGCAAGCGGCTCTTTCAGCAACGGATTGTCGTAGAGATAGATCTGCCCGACCGAGAGATAGTTCGCCGCGCGCCACCAGGCGTCGAGCTTGCGCAGCTGTTCGGGGTCGAGGGTCTGGGTCGGCGTGGTCATGCACTGATTCCTGGAGGGACGTTACATGGGTGATGCCACCTGGCCATGCAGCGGCCCATCGAGGAAGTGGCGAGCGGACGCCGGACATCGTGCTTCCGGGCATCGCGAGTTGACACCATGACCGCCCGCCGGTCTGTGCGCTGCGGAACATAGGGTTGCGAAAGCGGCAAGTACGAGGCAACGGCGCTGGTTCGCGTCACGCCATGCTTATCGCTGAATCTCGTGTCAGCGATGCCGGAGACGAGGCAATCCGGACCATCTCCGCACGTCAGACGACGGCACTGATGACCTTTCCAAGAATCGCCGCTATTCTCCGCTATGTGCGACGGCTTACAGATGCTCGGCGACACCTCGCGCCAGAGTCGCCTCAAGTCAACAGCCTGCGGTTCGTGATCGGTGCCGTTGTTCTCTCCTGCTGGCGAACCTGAAACTCGGGCAAAGCCTGCAAGATTCAGAGGCTGAATGATGCCGTTCGCCGGCCTGATCCCGACGGGCGACACTCCTCCCGCTGTGTTCCCAGCGCACCGATCGGTCTCGACAGAAATCTGGCGTCATGGAAACGAGGCGTGATCGTCCCGGAGAATCCTTCATGTCAATCGTTCTCGAAGAGTCGATCCGCGCCTGGATGGCGGGAAGCCAGAGCCTGCGCGACCGGATCACCGAACAGGGCACGGCGCGCTTCCTCGCCGTCCTCGGTTCGACCGCGCCCCCTGATCGGGCGTGGGTGGATCGGGCCACCGCCAGTGCCCGCGATGAGGTCTTCGCCGCCCTGACTGCGGACGCGGTACTGGATTCCTTGCCCACCGCGCCGACCAATGCCGGCGCCCGCGAGGCATTGCGCAGCCGCTGGCTCAGTCTCAACCCCGCATGGAGTCTCCCTCTCCCCGTCTCCGGACGCGGCCTGTCCGCCTCGCGACTGGCCATCGCCGCCGCGATCGGCAGCCTGCTCGGCATGATGGTGCTGGGCGGATTGC
>JBGSKP010000220.1:0-2539 GCA_041741175.1 Thiocapsa sp.
GGCAAGGCGCTGATGCTCGCGCGGTCCAAGGTCTCCTCTTCCTGCGGGCGGTCGGCGAGGCGCTCTGGCGCCGCCTAGTGCTCACGCGTAAGCGAACGGGCGTCCGCCTCGATGCTGCCGATGAGTGCCTGGATCTCGTCGTCGATACGCTGCCCCGCGCGGTCTCCGTGCTCCTCGCCGCCTTCCTGCGCCTCGCGTCGGACTTGACGTGGCGAGGGCTATAGGGTGGTCCCGGTTTCGTTGGGGGCGGACTCTGGCGAGGTTCCAGGCGAGGACCAGTCCCATGGCTCGGCTCGCCAGGGCACGCGCCGCAGGCGTTCTTCGAGCCGGAACCGCCAATCGGGCGGCAGCGGAGCGAGCCATGGCGGGGCGCCGGCTTCGGGTAGATGCCAGGGGCCGAGGGAGGAGGGCATGCCCGTCTCGGGTCCAGTCTCGGCCGGGGTCTCGCCCAGGGTCACACTGAGCTTGCGAGACTCGCCGTCGCGCGACAACGCGATCTCCACCGTTTCGCCCGGATCGAAGAAATCCACGGAACGGTAGACATCGTGCGGGTTGCGGATCATGCGCCGGTCGATGCGGGTGATGACGTCCCCGGCGGTGAGGCCGGCCTGAGCGGCCGGACCGTCTTTGAGGACATCGGCGACCAGCACGCCCTGGCCGGCCGGTACCCCTTTGGCAGCACGCAGTGAATCGGTCATAGGCTGGATCTGGATGCCGAGCCAGGCACGGCCGTTTGCCCCGAGTTCCTCTCGCAGAGTCGTGGCCGGGGCAAGCGTCACGGTGACGTCGCTGATCTCGCCAAGCGGCGCACCGTCGCGATAAATGGCCAAGGCGACGGTCTGGCCTGTCATTTGCTTAGGCACCAGCCACTTGAGCCGCTCCGCGGAGTAGAGCGGTAGGCCACCCATGGACACAAGCACGTCACCGGGGGCGATCTCGGCCTTACTGGCCGGGCTGTCGTCGATCACGCCTGTGACCTCGACGCCGTATCCCAGCGCCAAGGCATCGAGGCGCTCGAAGGGAATGTCGCGGACCATCACCCCCAATGCCGCGGTCCGCCTTGTCCCCCATCCTCGGCAAACGCTCGCGGCGCGATCGCGGCAAGGGCCATTAGGATCAACGGCACGATCGCGAGACACCAGAAGCTGCGCAGCCAGCGGTATTCGGCCCGGGGCCACGCCAGGATCATTGCGGAAGGCGGACAGGGATGATTGCGAAGACGCATGTGCATGATGGACTTCCCTCTGCGAACTTAAGAAGAGTCGGCGTGACGCCTGCTTTAGTCGCTGTTCGCATGCATCAACAAGAGGGTGTTTTCGTGATCCAAGATCTGGATCGGCGCTTCGTCGACGGCTTCCGATTCGCCGCGCTACGACCTTGATGCCGACGCGGTCCATATCGCCCTTTAAGAGGCTCAAATGCGCCGCCAGGCGTGCGCCGAGTCGCGCCGAACGACCGCGATCACGTATCGGGCCCTGAGGCGATCGCGCCTCTTTCGCAAACACGGACTCCCTCGTGGGCGGCTCTTCTGCTTGTCGGCAACGTCCGCACGTTTTCAAGGACTGGCCCGCGGTCCCGTCGTTGTCTTCGGCCATCGATGGTTTGGCGCTTGCTGAACTTCCCCTGCGGGTGAGACATCGCCCGCACCACACCAGCGAGCCACCGAACGGAGGACTTTTACCATGAACCGGAGCGCCACTGGAGCCCTTCCGATCAGCGACGAAGCACTTCAATGCCTTCGCAAAACGCTGAGCGGCGCCGTTCTGGATCCCGCGCAGCCTGGTTACGAGGAGGCGCGGTAGGTTTATCGACTATTCGCGCCCATTTTTCACGTAACCCCGTTGTTTGGCTGACGCCGCAGGGGCAAAGGTCGGCACTACAAGCGATTAGTGTATGAGGGCATGGAGCGCGGCGGTGATCCTCGGTGGCGGCTGCGCGGGCAGCTGCAGATTCAGCCGGTCGAGCAGGAGTTGCTGGTCGGGTTCCGGCTCGGTGTAGCGGCTCAGAATGAGGGTGCGGCCATCGGTCGTCGGCAGATGCACATCGACCATCTGGATGGCGGCGAATTTCTCCAAGGCGGACCTTGGGGTCAGACCCGGAGCGAGGGGGCGTAGACGGGTCTTCAGGGTGACCTGGAGACAATAGGCCAGGACGGCGACGACAATGTGCGCTTCGATGCGCCGATCCACTTGGTGATAGATCGGCCGAACACTCAGGTCACCCTTGAGTTCTTTGAACGCCTGTTCGACTTCGGTGAGTTGGATGTACCAGGTCCAGAGTTGAACGGGATCGTTGCCGGTGAGATTGGAGCGCAGCAAATAGCGGCCTTCACGGCGGCGGACCTGGCGTAGCTTTTTGCGATTGAGCGAAAAGGTGAAGGTGTCGGCAGTGACGGATTCATCGGGTGCGGGCACCTGGATGCGCATCAATCCATAGGCACGCCCGGCGTCTTTCTTGGCCGCGCCGAGTTTCAATAAGAGCTCGTCACGGCCGAGGGTTTGCCGTTGCAATTCTTTCAGGCGTTTGCATAAGCGCTTCA
>JBGSKP010000221.1:0-2125 GCA_041741175.1 Thiocapsa sp.
GGCTGCACGTCTCTTCGAGCGCTTCTACCGTGCCGATCCGGCCCGCGGTCGCCGCGACGAAGCGGCCGGCTCAGGCACCGGGCTCGGCCTCGCCATCGTCAAGTCCATCGTCGAGGCCCACGGCGGGACCGTCGAGGCAAACTCCCGTGCGGGTTGGACACGGTTTACGGTGACCCTGCCCAGCGCACGGTTGCGTCTCGCCGAGCCGGCGCCTGCACCCGGTGCAGGAACATGACCGGGGTCAGCAGGGTGTCGAGCAGGGTAGAAGGAGATGAGACCTCCGAAGCTGAATCTTAAATTAGATCATAAGGTTGCGTCTATCAGCGATCGTCGGCCTCGCTGTGTTCGGCGCCCGCTACATCCTGGTAGAGATCACCGGCCTTCCGGCGACAGACGGACCGATCACGCCCCATTCCAGCCGCTGAGGTCTCGGGGAGCAAGTACGCAGTAGAGCGGACAGCCGACACTCGTCACGTCCACGAGTTACATGTACTGTCCCTGGAATTCCCAGCCGGCGCGCCGGGCGGCGGTTTTGTTTTCATTGACATCCCTCGGTCGGCATCGGCACTAAAGAAGCACCTGGCGCGTTCGCCTGAGATAACGATCAATCGCTTGATCGATACGCGGATCGATCATCGCCATGGGTCGTTTGTCACGCGGGCAGGCAAGTCGTGGCGTCGTCCCGAACAGGCGGCAGATCAGCGGCCGCTCGGCATAGACCTGACATCCCTCGACACCCAGATAAGGGCAACTCCAGTCGGCGAGCGACGCCGCGTGCTCCGCGTCGCTCTTGCTCGGAAGCACGGCGATCTCTTCGCTTGAGGCGGTCACCGGACCACAACAGTCATGACAGCCGGGTTCGCAGTCGAACACGGGGATCTGACGTCGCAAAAAACGCAGTGTTAAGCGGTTGTCGACCATCAGGCGACTCGATCTTGCGCTGGATGGCATCGTTGTGCCGGCTGGCTGGTGACAAATCCGTTAGTTGTGGTAGGCCCGGCTGAGTTCGTGGACCGCACTCACCATGGCCGCCCCATGCTCCGGCGGAGTCAAGCGGTCGATCCCGTGCCCCAGGTTGAATACATGGCCTGGGCCATGGCCATAACTTCCAAGGACTTTCCCCACTTCGGCGCGAATGGTTTCGGGGTTGCTGAACAGGACGGTCGGATCGAGGTTGCCTTGCAGCGCCACGCGATCACCAACCCGGCGGCGCGCGGCGCCGATGTCGATGTTCCAGTCAAGACCGATCGCGTCGCAACCGATGGTAGCCATGCGCTCCAGCCACAAACCACCGCCCTTTGTATAGACAATGGTCGGAACGACGGCATTGTCGTACTCGCGAGTCAGTCCCTGGATGACCTGTTCCAGGTAGGCCAGGGAGAACTCGCCAAACGCGGCCTCGGACAGGATCCCGCCCCAGGAGTCAAAGATCATCACCGCCTGGGCACCCGCCTCGATCTGCGCATTGAGATACGCCGTCACGGCGCGCGCGTTGACGTCCAGAATGTGATGCAGCAAGGCCGGGCGTTGGTAGAGCATAGACTTCGTCTGGCGGAAGTCCGCCGCACCGTGACCCTCTACCATGTAGCAGGCCAGGGTGAACGGACTGCCGGCGAAACCGATCAGGGGCACTTCGTTATCGAGCGTGCGGCGGATCTGACGGACCGCGTCCATGACATAGCGTAATTCGCGCGTCGGGTCTGGCACGATCAGGGCGCGAATGTCGCGCTCCTCGCGCAGCGGGCGCGCGAATCGTGGCCCTTCCGCGTCGCAGAAATGGAGCCCCAGCCCCATGGCATCGGGAATGGTGAGGATGTCCGAAAAGAGGATGGCGGCGTCGAGCGGAAAGCGCGCGAGCGGCTGCAGGGTGACTTGCGTCGCCAGTTCCGCGTTCTTGCACAGAGCGAGAAAATCCCCGGCTCTTTCCCGAGTGAGATTGTATTCCGGTAGATAACGACCCGCCTGACGCATCATCCAGACCGGCGTGTACTCGGTTGGCTGGCGCAGCAGTGCACGCAGGAAGGTGTCGTTTCTGATTGTGGCCATACGTGCATTGCCTCCGATTCGAGTTGCGTGCAGGGGACGATGCGCCAGCGCGTTCAGGCGCGGACGCACGGCGATCGAT
>JBGSKP010000222.1:0-2137 GCA_041741175.1 Thiocapsa sp.
GCGGTCGAGTCGATGCCGCCGGACAGAAAGGCACCCAGCGGGACATCGGCGTGCATCCGCAGCCCGACGGCGTCGCGCAGCAGTGTTTCAACGGCGTCGGTCGCCTGCCCTTGGGTGCCCGCGAAAGGCGCACTCAGCCCCAGCTCGGCCGCTTCACGCGCACTCCAATAGACGGTGATGAGGGGGTCATGCTGATCTGGATCTAGCGTGGCATAGGTGCCCGGCTCCAGCTTATGGATCTGTTTATAAATGGAATAAGGAGCCGGGACGTAGCTCAGGCGCAGATAGGCCGCCAGGGCATCACGGTCGAGCTCGCCCTGCCACTGCGGATGGGCGGTCAGGGCCTTGAGCTCGGAGCCAAACAAAAAGCGCCCGCGGTTCCAGCCATAGTAGAGCGGCTTCTCGCCGAGCCGGTCGCGCGCCAAGGTGAGCCGACGCTCCTGTCGGTCCCAAAGGGCCAAGGCGAACATGCCGTTCAACCGCGGCAGCGTCGCCGCCACGCCGTGTCGGGCGATCCAGGCCAGTAGCACCTCGGTATCCGAATGCCCGCGCCAGGGATGGCCTTCGCCGAGGTCGCGGCGCAGATCCGGATGGTTGTAGATCTCGCCGTTGAAGGCGAGCACGTACCGCCCGCAGGCGGAAAGCATCGGCTGATGCCCGAGCGGCGACAGATCCAGGATCGACAGCCGTCGATGACCCAGCGCGACGCCCGCCTCCCGGTCGAGCCACAACCCCTCGTCGTCCGGTCCCCGATGAAACAGGGTATCCGTCATCCGTTTTACGGCATGATGAAGAGCCGCTTCATCCAGGGCCCCAGGCTCGAGGATACCGCACAGACCGCACATCAGAAGGTTCCCCGATTCAGTGAGAGATAGAGCGTCGCATAGGTGTCTGCGATCAAAGGTAACCCATAGTTGACCTTCACGCGCGCGCGTGCAGCCTGGCCGCGACGCGCCAGGGCATCCCGCCCCTCGTCGAGCAACTCCAGAATGGCATGGGCCAACAGATCGGGGCGGCGTGGTGGAACCGTCATCCCCGTGTCCCCGACGATCCGCCCCGAGTCGCCGACATCCGTCACCACACAGGGAACGGTGCAGGCCATGGCCTCGCCAACCACGTTCGGGAAACCCTCGCCGTAGGCCGAGGAGGAGACCAGCAGATCCAGTGCCGCAAAGACACGGGGAGTGTCATGACGGGCACCGAGCAGATCGATCGCGCCGCCGAGTCCGGCCTCGCCAATCCATTCGGCGAGCGGCGCATTCTTCGCGTCCATCTCCGGACCACACACCAGAAAGCGACATTCCGGACGGGCCGCCCGGACCATCGCCGCCGCCCGCAGGAAACTTTCCACATCCTTTTGCGGATCGAAGCGCGCGACCAGGCCGACAAGCAACACATCGGGCGCGATCCCCAACGCCCCGCGCAGCTCGGCCCGCGCGGCCGGGTCGGGTTGAAAGCGATCGACATCAAAGCCGTTGGGAATCACTGTCATGGGACGGCTGCAATAACCCAGCGCCTGATGGACCTCCCGCGCACGCTCCGAGCAGCAGAGGATTCGATCCGGCGCCAGATAAGACAGTGGCGCATTCAAGCGGGCAACGAAGCGGGTCGCACGGCTAGTCAGACGCGGATCCAGGTCGCTTTGGCGGATATTCCAGACCAGCGCCGGATGACCCGAGCGCCGCCGCACCCAGGGCTTGGCGAGCGCGGAAAGCAGATCGGCATGATACATCCAGGACTGGATCAGGTCGGGGCGAAAGGCGCGCAGTAGGCGTATCAGCCGTATCAGCGCACCAGGCGCCGGGAGTCCGCGACGCATGCCAAGCGTCTCCACCCGTACCCCAAGGTCGCGGATTGGACCCAGCATTGGACCGGGCAGAATCAGGGAAATCACCACAGGCTCAAAGGTCGACCGATCCAGGGTGCTCAGGAGCTTAAGCAGCATCATCTCGGCACCGCCCATCTCCAGCCCGGTGATGACGTGCGCGACCCTCACGACGCGCATCCCGCCGTGTTGGCGTCAGCGAATCCCATCGCATCCAGATACAACCGGGTGACGGGCCCCAGCGCGAAATCCGCGGCACGGGTCTGCAGCAGCTCCGGCGGCGGCGGGTGATCCAGCGTGCGCGCCATCGCC
>JBGSKP010000223.1:0-2167 GCA_041741175.1 Thiocapsa sp.
GGCGCGTCAGACCGGGCTGGTGCGCGTCGCGTTTGCCGCGACCGCAGGGCAGGGGTCCACCACAGACGCTGTTGGGCAATCAGCCGGAGAACCCTCGCCATGAGTCGCGAATCCCGCCAGCCGGACGTCGATGCCGGACAGGTCTATCGGCGGCTGCTGACCTATGTGAAGCCCTACTGGCGGATGTTCTCCATCTCGATCGTTGGCATGCTCGGGTTCGCAGCCACCGAGCCGCTGTTCGCGGCCATGATGAAACCGCTGATCGACGGCAGCTTCGTGGATCGGGACGAGTCGATCGTGCGTCTTATGCCGATTCTCCTGATTGCGCTCTTTCTGGTGCGCGGGATCGCCGGTTTCATCAACAGCTACTGTCTGAGTTGGGTTGGCCGGCGCGTGGTCGCCGATCTGCGCCAACAGATGTTCGAGCACCTGCTGCGTGCACCAACCCATTATTACGACAATCAGGGCGCCGGCCACATTCTCGCCAAGCTGACCTACAACGTGGAGAACGTCGCGACCGCCGCGACCTCGGTCATCACCACCATCGTGCGCGACGGCTTTACGGTGATCGGCTTGATGGCCTACATGCTCTATCTAAACGCCGTGCTCTCGGCGATCTTCCTGATCATCGGCCCGGTCATGGCCGGTACGGTGAAGTACGCGACCAAGCACTTTCGTCGCCACAGCAGTCGCATCCAGGACCGTGTCGGGGCCTTGACCCAGGTCGCCCAGGAGACGATCGACGCCCACCGGGTTGTGAAGGCATTCGGTGGTCAGCCGCGCGAGGCGGCGCGCTTTAACCTGATCAACGAGAAGACCCGCTCGCTGCAGATGAAGATGATCGCGACCGAGGCCGCCAGCGTACCGCTGGTCCAGCTGATCTCGGCGATCGCAATCGCGGTGATCGTTTATCTCTCCACGATGCAGGGTCTGAAGGAAGACATCTCGGTCGGAACCTTCATGTCGTTCGTCGTGGCGATGGGTCTGCTGCTGCCGCCGGTGAAGCGCCTGACGGCGGTCAACGGACATCTGCAGCTCGGTATCATCGCCGCCCAGAGCCTGTTCGAGCTGCTCGACGCCGACGAGGAGCGCGATCAGGGCCAGCGCACGCTCGTGCGTGCGCGCGGTCGCGTTGAGTATCGCGGTGTAACGCACCGCTACGGGCCCGATAAACCGCCGGCGATCCAGGATCTGAATCTCTTGATCGAGCCGGGCGAGCGGGTCGCGCTGGTGGGTCGCTCCGGGAGCGGCAAGAGCACGGTGGCCAGCCTACTGCCGCGGTTCTACGACGCGACCGCCGGTGAAATCCTGGTCGACGATATCGCCATTCACGATCTGACCCTGGCGAGTCTGCGCGCGCAGATCTCGCTGGTCAGTCAGGACGTGGTGCTGTTCAACGACACCATCGCCGCCAATATCGCTTACGGTCTTCCCGAGACGCCGACCCGCGCGATGTTTGAGCGCGTGGCGCGCAATGCCCATGCGCTCGATTTCATCCAAGCCCTGCCCGAAGGCTTCGAGACCCGCATCGGCGACCGCGGCGTCATGCTCTCGGGTGGACAGCGCCAGCGCCTGGCGATCGCCCGCGCCATGCTTAAGGATGCGCCGATCCTGATCCTGGACGAGGCCACCTCGGCACTCGATACCGAGTCCGAACGCCACATCCAGGCCGCGCTACAGGAGTTGATGGCGAATCGCACCACGCTTATGATCGCCCACCGTCTGTCGACCATCGAGAACGCCGACCGGATCCTAGTGATGGACGCCGGTCGGGTCGTCGAGCAGGGAGCTCATGCCGAGCTGTTGGAACTCGGTGGATACTATGCGCGTCTGCATCGGCTCCAGTTCCACGATGCCGTGGCGATGCCCGTCAGCCTGACGGGCTGACTGGTGTCCTGAGGCGATGGACCCCAACCCGATTTGGTATGGCCGCCACCCGTTGGGCGTGGCGCTCGCGCCCTTATCCTGGCTCTACTGTCTGGTGGTCTGGCTGCGCCGGTTGGGCTATCGCGCGGGTTGGTTCGCGCGTCATCGCCTGCCGGTCCCGGTCGTCGTGGTCGGCAATCTCTCGGTGGGCGGGACCGGCAAGACCCCGGCTGTGTTGAAGCTGGCCGAGCTGCTGCGGGCGCGCGACTGGAACCCCGGGGTCATCACGCGCGGTTACGGC
>JBGSKP010000224.1:0-24307 GCA_041741175.1 Thiocapsa sp.
CGGGCACGCTGCCTCTGCTGCCGGTTCCGACCGAAGGTGCCGAGATCGTCGCCGATTATCGCAGCCTGGGTCTCACACTGCGCCGTCACCCCTTGGCTCTGCTGCGTCCCCGGTTTGCCCAACGGCGTATCCTGACGGCACGCGAGGTCGGCGAGGCGAAACCGGGAGCATGGGTGCGCACCTCAGGTCTGGTGATCAACCGCCAGCGCCCCGCCTCCGCCAACGACGTTACCTTCGTGACGCTTGAAGATGAGACCGGTTACATCAACCTAATCGTTTGGTCGGATGTGGCCGAGCGGCAGCGGGCGGTGCTGCTCGGCGCCCGGCTGTTGTCGGTGACGGGCGAGGTGCAGCGCGAGAGCGGCGTGACCCATCTGATCGCGCGTCGCTTGGGCGATGACTCGGAGCTGTTGGGCACTCTGCTTGTCCGCTCGCGCGATTTTCAGTGAGCGGTGCGGGTGAGCGATCGTTCATGATGAAACTCGGTGATCGCAGAGCCTCGCGACATGCGATCATGACGCCTTCGCCGTAGCCTGACTGCCGGCCTTCGGCGCGTTGCCCCGATTCGGCACTCTGGTGTTTTCCGGTCCATGTTCCAGGGGATGCCCCAAGGTTTATCCCCATCGCCCAACTCCTTGAGGAATCCAAATGTTAAGAGAGTGGTCGGACGCTTATCGCATTGGTATCGACGAGATCGATCAGCAACATCAAGGATTCTTTGCGGCGTCTCATCAGTTGTACGAGACGATTTTGAACCGCGAGGGTAAGGGCGGCGTGATCGACGCGGTCGCCTTCATGCGCGGCTATGCCGAGACCCATTTCAACGCCGAGGAAGCCTTCATGCGCAAGCATGATTACCCGGATCTCGCTGCGCACCTGAGGCAGCACGTCGCCTTTATGCGTCACCTCGATGTGCTGGAGAACGATTTACGCACCTTCGGCCCCAGTCAGGAGCTGGCCGATCGTGCATTGGACATGACCCAGGACTGGTTGATCGATCACATCGCCGACGAGGACGTCCTCTATGCCCTGCATGTCAAAGCCGGCCAGTTGGGTGACCGGCCGGTGGAACGCCCCGAGCCACCGACCATCGGCGATCGGTGAGGTGAGGAGCCCTCGGGTGATGCCTCGGGCTCCGGGGCGTGATATCAGGATTTCTTCTCAGACTCGCCCTCGACACTGGCCTCCGGGGCGACCTCTTTTTTCTTACCGGAGCTGCGGCAGTGGCTGACGACCGCGATTCCATCTTTTCGTGTATATCCGGCTTGCCAACGGCAGTTTTCCGCAGTCTCGCAGGACTCCTGTTCCATCCCTTTGCACACGGATTCGGCAAACACGGGGCCGCTGAGGGCAAAGGGCACGACGACGATCGAGACGGCGAAGACGAATGCGGAACGAGTCGTTTTCGATTGCATGGGCGGTGATCCTCGGTTCGGGTTGTGGGATGCACGTTGCGGGATATTCACGTAAAGTGCTCGTCAACCATAAAACCGAATCGTACACAAATCAAGCATGATTTGAATTGTGACGCAGCGATGTCTCGTGGCTTGGACCTGTCGTCAGCAATCGCTCCTGCGTGCAGCGAAAGCCCGTCGGGTCAATCGCTGACCGGGGCCTGTCCGCAGACCGGTGGGGGCGTTACAATGCCGGCTGTCCAAGGTCGAGGCCAACGTGCAACCCAATCGCCAAGAAGCGTCGCGAGCCCTGTGTCAAATTGGCCACGTCGGTGTCTGTTAAGTCGTTGGCGGGGTTTGCTTCGGGGCGATCTTCGCTCACGTCCTGCGGCAGACTCGTTAAGGCTGCGGCGGGCACGGGTCAGGCTGGAAAACCCCACGACCCTGGTGTATCGTTGTCGGTACTCGCCCGCGGTTCCCGAACATCTGCGCATTCCCGACGACTTTGTGTCCCGAGTGTTCCTTCGGCATTAACCGGCTCTGCCGGGAGACGCGATGTCGAGTGACTCTGCACAGGCCGGGTGACTACGGTTGTACGCCTCTGGTTCTGCCCGTCTCTTGTGGGTGCGCTCACAGAGGTCATCAGTCGCCCGATCGCATTTGAATCGATCCCGCTTCGCGATTGATCTTCAGGCGAGAGTGCTTAAGCAGCACCTGTCGTCGACCGAAGCGTTTTTTCGTATTAAGGTATTGGGGGTTGTCGGTAATCGGACCCAGAGCGATGATATAGGGCTGGTGGGTCGCGATAAAAGTTCATCGTCATGAGCCGGCGCCTGTTCGCCATCAGGGTCGGCATCAGGGTAGACGCTTCGGTCTTAAAGCTAAACGATTGGGTATCAGGGTTTTTTTGCATGGATACTAGAGCGCGGATACGTCAGTATATCGCTGAGAATTTACTCTTTTCCGAAAATGGTTATGAGTACGACGACGACGCCTCCTTTCTCGAACAAGGCATTCTTGACTCTATGGGCGTGATGGAACTCGTGCATTTCGTCGAGGAAACCTTTCAGGTGAAGGTGGCGGATGACGATCTGACCCCTGAGAACTTTGACTCGGTAGAGCGTTTGGCTGCTTACGTGGAACGGACCCGCTCAAGCGTAACCGCTTGATCTGTGTTCTAAGCGGGATCTTGCACGTGCGACATTTAATGGCATGAATACCGCCGACTACCTGCTCGAAATTGGTCCCGATCAACAGCTGGCCCTGATTTCCGGGCAATCGTCACACAGCTACGGCGAGATCCGATCCGCAGTCGCAGCGGTTGCGAAATCGCTTCTCGAACAGGGTGTTGAGTCCTCGGACCGGGTTGGTATCATCGGAGCCAACTCGCTGTTCTGGATCGCTTCCTATCTGGCGATCCTCAAGCTCGGCGCCGTCGCTGTACCTCTGCCCGTAACGATTTCGCCAGGCGAGCTTCGGGCGCGTCAAGCCTTTATCCAATGCAAGAGCTTCTGCGTGTCGCGCCAAGCCTTTCCGCGGCTGCGCGACGGGCTTTCCGGTCACGAGCCGATCCTCTCCGAAAGCTGTTTGAATCAAGGCTCGGCGACCTGGTCGGGATTGCCATCGGGTGATGTCGATTCAGGTCAAGACGCCGTGCTCCTGTTTACATCAGGTACGACTGCCCGACCCAAAGTCGTGCGTCTGACCCATCGTAATCTGCAGGCCAATACCGACTCGATCATCGATTATCTGTCTCTGGATGAGACGGATTCGGTAATGTCGATCCTCCCGTTCAGCTATTGCTTTGGCTGCTCCCTGCTGCACACTCATTTTCGCGTGGGGGGCTCACTCATCCTGGCGCGGTTTTTATATCCGGAAAGCCTGCTGGATCTGATCGAAGCGACATCCTGTACCGGGATTGCCGGCGTTCCGTCCATCTACCAGACACTGCTGCGTAATACGACCTTCAGCATGCGCGCGCTGCCTTCGCTCAGGAAGCTGCAGCAGGCCGGCGGTAAGCTACCCGACGCGTTGATTGCCGAGCTGGTCGCCGCGGTGCCGCATGCCGATGTCTTCGTGATGTATGGGCAGACCGAAGCCACCGCTCGCCTTTCTTATTTACCCCCCGATATGCTCCGCGCAAAGCGCGGCTCGATCGGTCGGGGTATTCCCGGCGTGGATCTGCGCGTTATCGATGAGCAGGGCCAGCCGGTGGCTCCGGGGCAGGTGGGCGAAGTGGTCGCGCGTGGCGAGAATATCTCGCCGGGATATCTCGACGATCCGGATGAGACACGACTTAAGTTTGCCGATGGCGTCCTGCGCACCGGGGATCTGGCGCGTGTCGATGAAGACGGCTTCATCTATATCGTCGATCGCCACGCCGATTTCATTAAGTCGTATGGACACCGTGTCAGTAGCCAGGAAATCGAAGCCGCGGTTCTGGAGCGCAAAGACATTGTTGCCGCAGCCGCGATCGGCGTGCCCGATACCGTCCGCGGCGAGGCGATCTGTTTGTATGTCAGTTTGTCTAACGGCGCCACTGCGACGCCCGACGACATCATTCAGTTCTGTAAGCGGCGGCTGCCGGCCCATGCGGTGCCGCGCGATGTCGAGATCCTGAAGCAATTGCCGCTGAGTGAAAGCGGTAAGGTACTCAAGGGGCCTCTGCGGGAACGGGCGCATGAGAAACTTCGAGCGTCTCATTCCGGCAGCGAGGTGACGTAAGCGCATGTGCGGTGTCGTCGGTCAAGTCGCGATCTCGGGTTCCGCGCGCATCGCAGAATCCGAGCTTCTCCAAATGCTTGCGATGATCAGGCATCGCGGCCCCGATCAGTTCGGCATCTATATCGATCATCAGGTCGGGCTGGGGAACGCGCGTCTCAGTATTCTCGATATTGAAGGTGGCCAACAGCCGATTTCGAACCAGGATCAAAGCCTGTGGATCGTTTATAACGGCGAGGTCTTCAACTTCCCCGAGCTGCGGCGCGAGCTCGAAGCGCAGGGTCATTGTTTTACGACACATACCGACACGGAGGTCATCCTTCATCTATTCGAACGAGATGGCCCGTCCTGTCTGAAGCGCTTAAACGGCCAGTTTGCAATTGCGATCTGGGATACGCGAAAGAGATCGCTGTTTTTGGCGCGTGACCGTCTTGGCGTGCGTCCGCTGTTTTACGCGGTGGTGAATGGGATTCTCATCTTTGCCTCGGAGATGAAGGCGATCCTGTCGGTTCCCAAGGTGCAGACGCGGATCGATTCCGGGGCTTTGACCGAGGTCTTCACCTTCTGGTCGGTGCAGTCACCTGATACGATCTTCGAAGGAATCTACGAGCTACCGCCGGGCTGCTTCATGGTTGCGCAGGGCGGGAACTTGAGTATCGAGCGGTACTGGCAACTCGCGTTTCCAGTCGCAGAGGATGCCTCGCGCACGCAGCGGGACGACAGGACCGAAGCTGAGCACCTGGAGTCGCTCACGTCGGTGTTGACCGATGCCGTTGCGGTTCGGCTACGGGCAGATGTGCCCGTGGGGGCATACTTAAGCGGAGGTCTGGACTCATCCATCATCGCCGCGCTGATACGTCGTCGCAGTGGTCAAGCGCTCACGACCTTCTCGATCACGTTCGATGATCCCGATTTCGATGAGAGCGCTTATCAGCTCACCATGGCCCGTCACCTGGGCACCGAGCATCAGGTTGTTCGAACCGGTTATGCCGATATCGGGAACGTGTTCCCGGATGTGGTTTGGCATGCCGAGAGTCCGCTCCTGCGCACGGCACCGGCGCCGATGTTTCTGTTGTCGAAGCTGGTGCGAGACAATGGCTTTAAGGTTGTTCTCACGGGTGAGGGTGCCGATGAGCTGTTGGGCGGATACGATATCTTTCGCGAAGCCAAAATCCGCCGTTTCTGGGCTAGGCAGCCGGACTCGGCCATGCGTCCATTGCTGCTGAAGCGACTGTATCGCTTCGTCAGTCAGTGGGACGAGGGATCATTCGCTTTTCAAAAGGCTTTTTTTCGTCGCGGCCTGACGGATACCGATGCATCGGATTATTCTCATCGCATTCGCTGGAATACCACGAGCCGCGCCCTGCGTTTTCTCGATCCGGCTCGACTCGGCGAGCAGGTTTCACGCACGATTCCAGCTGTTGCCAACCTGGCCTACCCGCCCGATTTTGACCGCTGGACCTCGTTGGCCAAGGCGCAGTATCTTGAAATCGTGACCTTTATGTCACCCTATCTCTTGTCTTCCCAGGGCGATCGAATGGGGATGGCGCACTCGGTGGAGGGGCGTTTCCCTTTCCTCGATCATCGATTCGTGGAGATGGCCAATGCCCTGCCCGATCGCGTGAAGCTGCGCGGTTTGAACGAGAAGTATCTGCTCAAAGAGCTTGGCAAGCAGTTACTCCCGTCCGATGTGTTCCAGCGTGTGAAACGACCGTTTCGTGCGCCGATTCAGCGCAGCTTCTTCGGTGAGACTACGCCCGAGTACGTGACGCAATTGCTCTCCCCAAAAAGCATCGCCGACGCAGGGCTATTTCAGCCAAAAGCCGTGACACTCTTAGTCGACAAACTGGCAGCGGGGGCTCGCTTGGGCGAGACCGACGAAATGGCTCTTGTCGGGATCCTGTCCACTCAGATTCTCCATCACAGGTTCCTCGCCGATTTTCAGATGCCCCCACCCCTATCCGATCGGGATACGATCAAAATACATCGCGCTTATGGGCCTTGCGCCGAAGGAGAAAAACGTGGATTTCAATAAACAGATACTCGACATCGACCCCGCACAGGAAACCGAACGTTTAGTGAAATGGCTGAAACAGTCGGTGCAGCAGAGGCTGCGGCGTACCGGGGCCATTGTCGGTTTGAGCGGAGGTGTCGACTCATCGACGGTACTGGGTCTGTGCGCTCGGGCATTCGGGCCGGAGCGGGTCATCGCGATTCTGATGCCCGATCAGGACTCGGAGGGGCAAAGCGCGGATCTGGCTCACCTGGTTGCCGAGCGGTTCGGCGTGCAGACGCTTCACGATGACATTACGGCTGCGGTAAAGGGTTTTGGTGGCTATGAGCGGCGTGATAGCGCGATTCGCGCGGTTTTTCCGGAATACGATCCAGCGGTCGGGTATAAAGCCAAGATCGTGCTGCCCAACAACATCCTTGAAGACAGCTCGCTGAATGTCTTTTCGGTGACGATTGTGACCCCGGAAGGCGAGGAAAAAAGCAAGCGACTCAATCCGCGCGAGTATCTTCAGATCGTCGCCGCCTCGAATTTGAAGCAGCGCAGCCGCATGGCGACTCTGTATTATCACGCCGAGTCGCGGAATTACGCGGTTGTCGGGACGTCCAATAAAAACGAGCATGATCAGGGCTTCCTGGTGAAGTACGGCGATGGCGGCGTCGACGTCCAGTTGATTGCTCATCTGTATAAAACCCAGGTCTATCAATTGGCCGAGTATCTGGGTGTTCCGCAGCCCATCCGCGACCGTACGCCCACATCCGACACCTACAGCGCCCATCAGACCCAAGAGGAGTTCTTCTTCAGGCTGCCGTTCGCGACGATGGATTTGCTGTGGTACGCGCAAGAGCATGCTGTCCCCGCCGATCAGGTCGCGCAGGTGATGGGCTTAAGTGTGGAGCAGGTGGAACGGGCGTTTGCCGACTTTGTCCGCAAACATCGCTCGACCGAGTATCTGCGTCTACCTGCATTGCGCTTAGACGCTGCGGATACCGCTCTGGCAAACTGATCCGCGCATCCCGCGAGCCGCCGGTCATAACAGGCGGCTCCGGCCGGTGTATCTGTCTCATTCTCCACGAGTGCTCCCAGCCTCTCCCAGCCTCTCCCCGACATCGCCGATCCACTCCGGAACCGCTCGACAGCCACCCAGCGGCCGCGGCCTTCATCGCATCTTCATAGTTCGTCAATATGCCGGCAATCGAGATCGGGGACACTACCCGGAATCCGATTGAGTCAGACCGGTGCGACAATGACTGATGTCAGACGCATGAATCCGCTGAAGTATCGCAGTATATTCATCTCCGATATCCACTTAGGTTTTCGGGGGTGCCAAGCATCGCTGGTGCTCGATTTCTTGCGCTCGACCGAGTGTAAACATCTGTACCTGGTTGGCGACATCGTCGACATCTGGGCAATGAAGAGTGGGGTTTACTGGCCGGAGAGCCATAATCAGGTCGTGCGTGAGGTGCTTGACAAGGCCGAGCGGGGCACCGAGGTCATCTATACGCCGGGAAATCACGATGAGCTGTTTCGTACGCATTCTGGTGCCAATTTTGGCAATGTCGTTGTGCGCGAGGAGGCGATTCATACCCTAGCGGATGGGCGCCGCTTCCTGGTCATGCACGGCGATGCCTTTGATACGGTTGTTCAAAACGGCAAGTGGCTCGCTAAAATCGGCTCGCGTGCCTACGACCATCTGTTGGCGCTGAACGGTCTCATCAGTCGCATCCGGGGGCTGTTGGGGCTAAAATACTGGTCGCTCGCCGGATACCTGAAATACAAGGTCAAAAACGCCGTGAGCTATATCGGCAATTTCGAGACAGCGGTCGCGAATGATGCCTTGCGGCGGGATGTCGACGGCATGATCTGCGGGCATATCCACCATGCGGAGATGCGCGATATCGCAGGAATTTCCTATTGTAACTGCGGTGACTGGGTCGAGAGCTGTACCGCCCTGGTCGAGCACCATGACGGGCGGCTTGAATTACTGCGCTGGACCCATGCCTATCCGCGGTCAGCAGACCTGGCGGCGGAGCAGGAGCTGAATCCGTCTTTGGGTCTGGCGCGCGCCGGCTAAGGTCGCAGGTTAACTGCCGGATCGCGCCTGAATTCTGTTCCCGAGCGACTTGCGATAACGCGTCCAATCGAATGCGGGACCTGGGTCAGTCTTGCGTCCTGGTGCGATCTCATCATGCCCCACGATGTGGTCCTCGGCGATGTGCGGGTAGTGCAGCATGATGGCGCGGCTGCAGTCGGCCAGACGCGCGTATTGCGCATCCGTAAAGGGGATGTGGTCTGTTCCTTCCAACTCGATTCCGATCGAAAAATCGTTGCATCGCTCCCGCCCGGCGAAACATGAGACGCCGGCATGCCATGCACGCTGCTCGAACGCGACATATTGCACGACTTCACCGCAGCGCCGGATCAGCAGATGAGCGGATACGCGCAGCCCCGCAAGCGTTTGGAAGTAGGGATGAGCCTGCGGGTTCAGGCGGTCGAGAAACAGATCGTTGATCCAATCGCCCGAAAAGTCGCCCGGCGGCAGACTGATGTTGTGGATCACCAACAGCTCGATACAGGTGCCGACCGGACGGGGATCCTGATTCGGCGAGTACCTGTGCCGGGCAGCTCGGAGCCAGCCTGCATCGTCGATCGCGCTGCAGGCGTCGCGAGGATTGGGGACCACAGCGACGACTGGCTCGACCTCTGCCTGAATCGCCGTCTCGGCGCCGGCTATCGGCGTATCGGACATGTGCTCGCTGTCGTGATCCACCCGTCGAACCTCAGTCGCATGATGCACTCGCCCTACGCTGAAACTGGAATGCAACTGGGCTGCATCCGATGTCTGATGACACCGATGTGTGCATTGATTACTATCCAAGACAGGAAGCCACCCATTCCCGAAGTTTGATCGACTACCCGCCGTGACGATGCTGCCATAAGCGGTCAACGGCGTCGAGATGCCCTTGAGCGGCTCCACTGACATCAATCGGCTTGTCAGGTGAAGCGCGCGGCCGCGTATCGATGTGTGCCCGCAGGGTGGTCACCTGCATCCTCCTTCCGGGTGCGTGAGTGCCATATCCTGCCGATGCCGGAGCGCTACTGAAGATGACTATTCCGCAAGCTGTCACGACGTCCACGCCGCTGCCCGCCGGACATCTTATCGAGGCGCAGGTAAAGGCGGCGCTTGACGAAGATGTCGGTTCAGGTGATCTCACGGCCGCCCTGTTACCCGGCGGGCAGCAGGCGTGTGCCGAGCTGTTCACACGCGAGTCTGCGATCCTCTGCGGATGTGCATGGTTCGATCGGGTTTTCGGCCTGCTCGATCCCGCCATCGCGGTGCACTGGGAGGCGCAGGACGGCGAACGCCTCCAGGCCGGCCAGCGTCTGGCCCTGCTCAAAGGGCCATCCGCCGGCCTGCTGACCGGTGAGCGCACCGCCATGAACTATCTGCAGACCCTCTCCGGGACGGCGACACGGGCGGCCGCCTTCGCCGCTGCGGTGGCCGGGTTGCCCGTACAGGTGTTGGACACCCGCAAAACCCTTCCAGGGCTGCGGATACAGCAAAAATATGCCGTCGCCTGCGGTGGCTGTCATAACCAGCGTATGGGCCTGTTCGATGCCATCCTGATCAAAGAGAATCATATTCTCGCCGCAGGCTCGATCCCGGCGGCATTGGCCGCCGCAGCCGCGCTTGGGGGTGCGTTGAACGTCCCGATTCAGATCGAGGTCGAGAGTCTGGATGAGTTGGAGATTGCCCTGGCCGGTGGCGCAGACTTGATCCTGCTCGATAATTTCGCGCTTGGGGACCTGCGCCTGGCCGTTACCCTGAATGCGGGTCGCGCGCAGCTGGAGGCGTCCGGAGGCATCACGCTGGCGACGATTCGGGCGATTGCCGAAACAGGCGTCGACCGGATCTCGGTCGGCGAATTAACCAAGGACCTGACCTCGGTCGATCTGTCGATGCGATTTGTTGCCTTGCCAGCGCCTTTGTGAGCGGGTCAATTGGGTACGGGGTCCAGGTTTGAGGGGCGGGCGAGGCGTCGGCTGATCAGGCGGGCGGATAGACCAACCTCAGACCGGCACAGAACTCCCGCGTCTCGGGCGTGATGGCGAAACGATAACTTGCCCGGCGCAGGCAGGGACGGGTATGCAGAGATCCGCCGCGCAGGACGCCATAACCGGACAGAACGTCGTCGCGGGGCGCGTCAGGATCCATAAAGGATTTGAAGTTCGGGTAGAGATGGAAGTCATTGGCGCACCATTCCCAGGCCCGTCCGATCCCTTCGATCAAACCGCCCCGTGCGGCAACCTCCCACTGGTACTCATGCTGCAACACCGCTCCGCTCTGTGCGCCGCCGAGGCCCGCCGCCCACGCCGCAAATGCGCGGGCCTCGTGTCGGTTGATGCCGGCAACCGGATGATCGGACGGCAGGGCACAAGGGCCATTCAAACCGATCTCGTACCAGGATCCGCGGCCATCGCGGCGCCAGCCCAACGGTGCCTTGGGCTGTGTTGTCTGTTCGTTGCGCCAAGCCAGGCCGTCGGGGGGCCAATACGCGGATTCGGTATAGCCGCCGCCCTCGATAAAGCCCAGAAATTCGGCGTTGCTCACCGGCTGTCGCGCCATGCGAAAGCTTGCAAGCTCGACGGCCTGCGGCGGCAGCTCGTAGTCGTCAGCGCGGGGATCGAAGCGCGAGCCGATGCGATAGTGTCCCTGGATGACCTCGACGAAGTCCGCCTTCGGCAGAGCTGTCCGCAGCGGCTGATCGCTCGGCGCGTCCTGTGCGTCGCTAGCCAGGCGTCGCAGCCAGAGCAGCGCAATCATCCGCTCATAGGTGTGTGCGGCCTCCTGCGTCAGATACCAGGCCAGGCGATCCTCTGCCATCAGCGGATGATCGGGCAGGGCACCCGGCGTAGCGAGTCGTCGCAGATGCTCGTCCTGGACCTCGGCTGCCCAGGCGAGTAGATGTCGAGACGGTGGCAGAGCGGCACAGTCCGCCGCCCGGTCGCTTCGGCCATCGCCAGGACGCGCGTCGAAGAGCCGCTGAATCGGTGCGGTCAGCCGCGCGTCCCCCACCAGGACCTCGCGGAGCCAGTAGGTCTCCCGATACACACTCTCGCCGAGTTGCCAGCCGATGCATCCGAGCACCGGATCGAACGCTCGGTTGACCTCGGCGTCCGGAAGCGCACGCACCAGCTCGCGCAGCAGTTCATGCAGATGGGCAAGCGTGCGGAGAATCTCGGGATTGGTCATGCAGGGGATCCGTCGGGTGGATACGGCAGCCCCGACGTCTCGGCTCCTGTCGCCGCCCTGGCGTCGGGCGAGGAGAGTGCGTCGAGCCTATCGGCGCTCGCGAATCGGCTGTTGGCCCAGTTGGTGCTCAAGGATGCGCAGTCTCTCGCGCAGCTGTTCGAGCTCTTCGATGAGATCGATCGCCAATGCGGTGCCGGCGAGATTGAGGTTCAGATCACGCCGCAGTCGCACGGCGCGGCGTGCGCGACGGACCTCGAAGCCGTCGAATCGCCACTCTTCGGGGACCTGTCCCTTCGGGCGCAACAGACCTTCGGTCACCATGAGCCTCACGACGCGGCCGCTGGAGCCGCAGAGTTGGGTTAGCTCGGAGAGGGTGACGGTAAGCCCCTCGTCGAGCACGATCCCGTCCAGGCGTGTCTCGGTTTGCGTCATGGGTCAGACTCCCAACTCGGCCCTAGGGTTGAAGTGCAGGCGCTGCGCCATCTCGCGATAAGCCTCTTTTGCGGCATCCGTTTGGGCCGGCGGGGTGACAATCTCAAGGATCACCATCTCGTCTCCGGGCGGGTCACCTGGTAGGCCACGACCCTTCAGACGCATACGTTGCCCGGTTTGAGATCCCGGCGGGACCTTAAGGTTCACTGTTCCGCCCAGCGTAGGGACCGAGACGGAGGCGCCAAGTGCGGCTTCCCAGGGTGCGATCGGCAGGCGCAGCTGAATGTCTTTCCCTTCCGCAGTGAACAGCCGGTGCGGATTGATCTCCAACTCCAGGTACAGGTCTCCGGCGTGGCCGCCGTTGATGCCGGGTGCACCCTGACCGGCTAACCGGATCTGGCGGCCATGGGTCACACCGGCCGGAATGCGGACGTTCAGCGTCTTGGTGCGCGGTGTGATCCTCCCGTCGGCGCCCATTTCGGGTACGTCGAGCCGAATCTGCCGCGTCCCGCCACGATAGGCTTCTTCCAGATCGATGCCGAGACGCACGCTTTGATCCTGGCCGCGGCGACGACGGTGATCTTGTGCGCCGGGGTGAAAATCGCGACCGAAGATGCTCGAAAAGAAGTCGCTGAACTCGGCCGCCTCGTCCGGACCGAAGTGGAAGTCGTGATGCACGCCGCCGGGAGGTGGGCGAAAATCCTGACCCGCCCGCCAGTTGCTGCCGAGCGCGTCGTAGGCGGCGCGTTTCTCCGGGTCGTGCAGCACCTCGTTGGCCTCGTTGACCTCCTTGAATCGGGCCTCCGCGTTCGGCTCCTTGCTGACGTCGGGGTGGAACTTGCGGGCGAGCTTTCGGTAGGCTCGCTTGATGTCGGCTTGGGTGGCGTCTCGTGCCACGCCCAACGTTTTATAGTAGTCCTTGTATTCCATCGCAGCGTCTCGGAGGTTATGCCGACAGGGGCTCGTCAACCCGTTCTTGCGGCCTGAGATATGGGCTTGCGCAGATCATTGCATCGTATCGAATTCAACCGGCTCACGCCCAATCCGCTCAGTCCGATCGCTCAGGCCAGCAGGTGCTCAGCTGGGCTCGACGCACCCCGGCTCGTTGCGGTCGGTGCGGCGATCATGACACATTCGGCCTCGCCGGTTGGCGGATTGGCCTGGTCTTCGAGCCCATGGGCCTGGATGGTTTTTCCGAGCGCCCGGGTCCGCATCGTGATGCGGGTCTGATCGCCGGTGCGCCGAAGCATAGACAGGAACATCCCGAGGCGACAAGTTCACTGATCGGTCGAAGCCGCGCGCAGTCGCGCCCGATGCACCGGGGCAAGCCCCCGCGGGCGAGGATGGCCTACAATATCCGCCCGGGGCCCCGATCCGATCCGTTCCCTCCTGACATTCGGCCGACTCAGAGAGCATCCATGACCGTACAAGACCACTTGATCATTTTCGACACGACCCTGCGCGACGGTGAGCAGAGTCCGGGTGCCTCCATGACCCGCGACGAGAAGGTGCGTATCGCCAAGGCGCTGGAGCGGATGCGTGTGGACGTGATCGAGGCCGGCTTTCCGATCGCGAGCCCCGGTGACTTCGATGCGGTCAAGGCGGTCGCCCAGGCAGTGAAAGACAGCCGCGTCTGCGGTCTGGCGCGCGCGTTGGACAAGGACATCGACCGTGCCGGAGAAGCGCTGGCGGGGGCAGCCGCCGGGCGTATCCACACCTTCATCGCGACCTCTCCGATCCACATGGAAAAGAAGCTGCGGATGACGCCCGATGAGGTTCTCGCGCAGGCGGTCCACGCGGTGCAGCGGGCGCGTCGCTATACCGACGATGTGGAGTTCTCTCCCGAGGACGCCGGGCGTTCGGATATCGATTTTCTCTGTCGGGTGCTGGAGGCGGTGATCGACGCGGGCGCCGCCACCGTCAATATCCCGGACACCGTCGGTTACAACATTCCGGATCAGTTCGGAAATCTGATCAAGACCCTGCGCGAGCGGATTCCGAACGCCGACAAGGCCGTCTTCTCGGTGCACTGTCACAACGATCTGGGGCTGGCGGTCGCCAACTCGCTCGCCGCCGTGCGCAACGGTGCCCGGCAGGTGGAGTGCACCATCAATGGACTGGGCGAGCGCGCGGGCAATGCCGCACTCGAAGAGATCGTCATGACGGTGCGTACCCGGCAGGATCTCTTCGACTGCCAAACCCGGCTCGACACGACCCAGATCATGAACTGCTCGCGTCTGGTTTCCGGCATCACCGGGTTCGCCGTGCAGCCGAACAAGGCCGTTGTGGGAGCCAACGCCTTCGCGCACGAGTCCGGCATCCACCAGGACGGCGTGCTGAAGAACCGCGAGACCTACGAGATCATGCGCGCCGAAGACGTGGGCTGGAACGCCAACCGAATGGTCATGGGTAAGCATTCGGGTCGCAATGCCTTTCGCACCCGCTTGCAGGAGTTGGGCATCGTGATGAGCTCCGAAGAGGATCTCAATGCCGCCTTCTCGCGGTTCAAAGATCTCGCGGACAAGAAGCACGAAATCTTCGACGAAGACCTGCAGGCCCTGGTCACGGATGCCACCCTGGATGCGTCGAACGAGCGCGTGAAGCTGGTCTCCTTGCGGGTTTGCTCCGAAACCGGTGAGACGCCCTGCGCGGACCTGGTTCTGGCGTTTGACGGCGAGGAGCGAAGCGGTACGGCCAGCGGCGGCGGGCCGGTGGATGCCACCTTCAAGGCGATCGAGACGATCGTCGAGAGCGGCACCATTCTGAAGCTCTACTCGGTCAATGCGATCACCAGCGGGACCGATGCGCAGGGTGAGGTGACGGTGCGGCTGGAGCGCGGCGGTCGGATCGTCAACGGGCAGGGTGCCGATACCGACATCGTCATCGCGTCGGCCAAGGCATATATCAACGCCTGCAACAAGATTCTCCAACCCTTTCAGCGGGCGCACCCGCAACAGGGCGACGTGTGATCGCCGGGCGATGAACGAGGGCCGCCGTCTCGGATATCTGGGTGCGATGGGGATCGATCTGTGGGTGCCGCGCAACGCGCTTGTTGAGTCGAGCGAGCCCCCCATTTCATCGCCCGTCGTAGAGTCCGTCTTGGATTCGGTCGTCGACTCCGGGTCGGTTCACGCCGATCCCGAGCCAACGCCAACGCCAACTCCGGCACCGCAGCCGCTCCGGTCGGAGACGATACCGATTACTGCGCCGATGGCTGAGCGGATCACAACGCCGATTACCGAGCTGATCACCAAACCGGTTGCGGTATCGACCGCTGCGCCGGCACAGGCCACGACAGCCTTTGTTGAAGGTCTGTCGTCTCTGGATACCAGCGCGATGGGCTGGGATGAGCTTGAGCAGGCGGTGTCGGGCTGCCGCGCCTGCCCGCTTTGCGAGACCCGCGTCCAGACCGTCTTCGGTGTCGGCAATCGTCACGCCGATCTTCTGGTGATCGGCGAGGCGCCGGGTGTGGACGAGGATCGCGCGGGTGAGCCGTTCGTCGGGCGCGCCGGCCAATTGCTCACACGCATGCTCGCGGGGATCGGTCTGGCGCGTGAGCAGGTTTACATTGCCAACGTGCTCAAATGCCACCCGCCGGGAAACCGCGATCCGCGGCCGGAAGAGGCCCGCCAGTGCGAGGGCTATCTGCTGCGGCAGATCGAGCTGGTCGGTCCACGGCTGATTCTCTGTGTCGGGCGTGTCGCGGCTCAACAGATCTTAGAGACGGATGCCGCTGTCGGAACACTGCGGGGGCGATGGCTGAGCTTCAGGGATAGCGCGATTCCTCTGCGCGTGACCTACCATCCGGCTTATCTTCTGCGCTCGCCCGATCAGAAAAGCAAGGCGTGGGAGGACCTGGTGGCAGTGGCTCGACGTCTGCGCGAGGTGGATGACGCTGATAGCGCAAGACAATGATTAAGATAGAAACGATAGATAATACTGATTTACTATTTAAGAATCCGCTAATATAATGTGTTCTGTGGAGGTTGAGAACGCTTCCACGCTTGCTGCTCACAACATAAATCGATCGGAGAAGAGACTATGAAAAAGCTTGCTACTGCTGCCGCGATCGCTGCCCTTCTTGGTGTTTCCGCATCTGCCTCCGCATGGTGGGGTCCGGGTTACGGCGGCTACGGCCCAGGCTACGGTTCCGGTCTTGGCGATGCGTTCGGCGACATGTTCGGCGACGGCTACGGTGATTTCAACTTCGGCATGAGCGGTGGCGGTTCGGGCCGCGGGTACGGGCGTGGTCTGGGTCGCGGTTATGGCCATGGCTACGGCAACCCCTACTATGGCGGTTACGGTGCTCCTTACGGCTATGGCGCGCCCTACTATGGCGGCGGTTACCCCTACGCCTATCCCTATGCGGCACCAGTCGCTCCGATGGCGCCGGCCGCTCCGGCTCAGCCCGAGGCAAAGTAAGACTGCTCGGAGTTAACGGCGCGCCCTGTGTGCGCCGGAGCGCGAAAGGCCAGGCGATTGCCTGGCCTTTTTTCGTTTTGCGGTAGTTGCCGAGAACACGCGATGCCCCCGCAGCGTCAAACGACCATCACAATCCCGCCATACGCCAGCGCAAAGCCGATCAGCGTCGCGACCAGAACATCGCTGGGGTAGTGCAGGCCCAGGACGATACGTGAGCTGGCGACCAGCATGGTGAAAGGAACCAGCGCCCAGGCGAAGCTCGGAACGTAATAGATGGCAACTGTGGAGAAGCTTACGGCATGCAGCGTGTGGCCGGACGGAAAGCTGTAGCGGTCCAGGGGCGGTACTAAGGCGATAATGTCGGATGCGTCATGGCAGGGCCGCTCGCGTCGCGTGAAGACCTTCAGTGACTTGTACAGCGCCAGTGCGACTCCGCCTGTGGCGAGCATGTGAATACTTGCCTGGAGGCCGAGAAGTCCATGGGTGAGCGGCAGGATGGCGATCAGGCTGTACCAGAAAACGCCGTCACCGAGCCGACTGACGAGGGCGAAGGGTCGCTTGATCCAGCCGCGCCGTCCGCGCCGGCTCCAGGTTCGACATAAGGACAGTTCGATCTCATTGAGCTGATGTAGCCATCTTCGCACGGCAAGCCTCCCGTCCACGTTGCTGGTGGATGACCATAAAGAGACGTTCCTCGACACCCTGGATCACGCGATCCCAACTGATGCCTTCGGCAGTGCGTCGTGCCTGCCGGCCGAGCTGCCGAACGCGGTCCAGATCTGCGGCGAGCGCGCAGCTGGCGGCGATGAAGGCGACAGGCTGGTCAACCGGTAAGGTGATGCCGTTTCGCCATTGATCAATGAGCGATCGGGCCGCTGCATAGTTGAAGGCGACCACCGGCAGACCGCTCGCCATCGCCTCGGGCACCACGTTGCCGAAGGTCTCGGTTAAGCTCGGAAACAGAAAGATATCACCGCTGGCGTAATGTCTGGAGAGTTCATGGCCGATTTTTGCACCCGGACAGATGAAGTCGGGGTAATCGCGTCTGATGTGGTCCCGACCCGGACCATCTCCGACCAGGATGAAGCGGGCATTGGGACGAATCGCCTCGATTGCACGAAAGGCCTCGCAGGCGAGCTCGAGATTCTTTTCCGGCGCGATCCGGCCCACGTAGAGCACCGCCAGAGCGTCCTCGTCGCAGCCCCAGTCTCGTCGTAACTCCGCGTCGCGCCATGCGGGCGAGAAGAGATCCACGTCGACCCCGCGTCCGAAGACATGAACATCATGGAAGCCTTCGCCCGTGAGTTCCGCCTTGAGCTCCGCCGTCGGCACCAGGGTCGCATCGGATCGATTGTGGAAATGGCGCAGGGTATCCGCGATCTGCTGCGTGAACAGACCCAGTCCGTAATGTTGGCTGTAACGCTGGAATTGGGTGTGGAATCCGGTCACCGTCGGGGTGCCGGTGCGATGCGCCGCCGAGAGCGCGGCATGACCGAGTGGACCCTGGGTCGCGATGTAGACCAGATCCGGCGCGAACTGGCCCCAGAGGCGACGCAGGCGCCAGTAGACCGGAAGACCGAATCGCAGACCCCGATAGCCGGGGATGGGGAGTCCGGGAACGGGATGCACGCTGATGCCGTTGCCTGTCGGTGCGCCGCGGCCTGGCTGTTCGGCGGTCTGGCGCGGGCGAATCAACTGGATGCGATGTCCACGTGCAGCCAGGCCCTCGGCGAGGTGTCGCATCGTGTGGGCGACGCCGTTGATCTCGGGTGGGTAGGTCTCGGTGACGATGGCGATGTTGAGGCTGACAATCGCTGCCCCCGGCTCGGATTGCGCCCGCTTATGCGGCATGGGCGACCCCCGTGCTCGGGATGCGGGCCGGTTGACCTGGATGGAGGTCCGGGCGCGCGTTGTCATGCGTTGCAGGTGCGTGCGATCGCTCGATGTCCGCCGGCATGCCCAAAGACGCGACGATGGCGCGGCGGCTCATCTGCGCCAGGACGTGGCGCGGTTCGTATTGGGTTACGGCGATGGGTGGGAGAAAATGGATGTCTGCGACCAGGTTGGGGTGGCGAATAATCCGGAGCAGATGCGCCACTAGCGTATCGTCATTGATAAAGGGCGCGACCGTATCTGGTGTGTCACCCTGGCCCTCACGATAGGCCAATGCGACCGGTTGGATTCTCTGTCCGGCTTCCTGAGCCAGGGCGAAGAGTCGCGGATGAAAGCGCAGCACACGGGTACCGTCGCTGGTCGTGCCCTCCGGGAAGATCAGCAGGGTGCGGCCCAGCGCGAGGTCCTTTCGCAGCGCCGCGGAGACGTCCTGGATTCGGTTTGCACCGCGCTGGATGAAGTGCGTCCCGGCGACCTCGGCGAGCCAGCCGATGAGGGGCCAGCCCCTGATCTGCGCCTTGGCGAGAAAGCCGATTTCACCCTGTGCCCCGACGATCGGTATGTCGAGCCAGGAGATGTGGTTCGCGACCAGCAGGCAGTCGGGGTGGAGTTGACCGGCGAGGCGGATCCGAATCCCCAGAATGGCGCACAGTCGCCGGTGCCACCAGCACACCACGGCCGCAATCCAGGGTGGCCGCCGACCGAATCGCGACAGGACAATGATGCCGAGCGCGACCATGGCACCGCTGATGAGGTGGGCGAGAATCAGCGGTACCCGCAGGACAGACCCTCGGTTGCGCATGGCGTTACGAGCCCGCTGCCCGTTCGAGGAAGTGACGCGAGTAGGCCGGGTTAAGCTGATCGATATCGAGCAGCATCAGCACGTCGGCCACTGCGAAATCCGGATCGCGGCAGGCATCGCCGCAGACCTTGGCGCCCAGCCTGACGTAGGCGCGCAACAAGGCCGGGAGCGGGGCGTCCAGCACGCGGTCGGGAACCTGCGTGGTGCGCAACGGAGCGCGTGGAATGACCTGCAGATCGGAGTCGACCATTGCCTGGCGACGCAATCGATTCATGATCGCCGCAGCCTGAATGTCCCCTTCGCCCAGCGGCATGCTGGCACAGCCGAACAGATAATCGAATCCGTGAAGTTGGATGAAGCCAGCCAGGCCGGACCAGAGCACGGCAATCGCCGGGCCCTGGCGAAACTCAGCCGAAATACAGGTCCGGCCAACCTCGAGGAGCCGTCCGCTCAATCCGCGGATGGGCCCCAGATCGAATTCGCTTTCCGAATAAAAGCACCCGAGGCGTTCGGCATTGCGGTCGGTAAGGATCCGCGTGCAGCCGACGACCGCCCCGCTGCGGCTGTCGCGCACCAGTAAGTGCTGACAGTAGGCATCGAATTCGTCGATGTCCAACCCTGCACGATTTCCCTTGAGCTTCGCGCCCAACTCTTCACCGAAGACCCGATAGCGTAAGGCTTGGGCCTCGCTAACCTCCGCCTCGGAGGAGGCGAGCTCCACGAAGAGTCGTTCCCCGCGCTTGGCGGTCAACACAGACGCCGTCGCAACCATTGCATCCCCTCGGATATCGAACCAATGCGTGGGGGACAATCATAGATTCAGACTGTTGCGGGCAGATGTGGGGCTGGTGACGATGCGATGACCGCATTCGCGCCCGGGCGTGAGCGGTTCTGCCATGGCGCAGCGCGCGGGTGTGGACCCTCAGGGGCGCAGCGAGATGATGGGCCAGCCGCGCCCGATCGCCGTCTCCAGCAGGAGCGGGTCTGGGTCGACGGCGACCGGTCGCTCGACGCATTCCAGGAGCGGCAGATCGTTGTGCGAGTCGCTGTAGAAGGAGCTGCCGGCGAGATCGGCGCGATGCGCCGCGAGCCAGGCTACGAGACGCTCGACCTTACCTTCACGAAAGGCCGGCTGTCCGGCGGGCTCGCCGGTGAAGCGTCCGTCTTCTTCGGCCGGCAGGGTGGCGATCAGATGCTCGATCCCGAAACGTGCGGCGATCGGCGATGTCACGAAGGCGTTGGTTGCCGTGATGATCATGAGTGTGTCGCCGGCCTGGCGATGCGCCTCGACGAGGTCTTTGGCGGCTTGGAGCATGATGGGCTCGATCAGCTCGACGACGAAGCGCTCGCGCAGTGCTTCGAGATAAGCGCGCGGGTTGTCGCGCAGCGGTCGCAGTGAAAATCTCAGAAACTCCTGGATATCCAGGGTTCCCTCGTTGTATTCACGATAGAAACGCGCGTTCTCGCGGGCATAATGCACGCCGTCGACGACCCCCTCGGCGGCGAGGAATTGGCCCCAGAGATAGTCCGAGTCGCCTGCGAGAAGGGTGTTGTCGAGGTCGAAAATCGCCAGAGCCATATCCTTGTCCTGCCGTTGATGAATGCGTGGGCGTACGTGCCAGCCGTGCCTGTCCAGGGCGTCCGTCACAGCTCTGCTGGGGTCTTACCCCGCCTCGATGGTCGCGGAATCCCAGTGGGGTTTCAAGTCGCGCCGGTGCGACTTGGACGCGCCCGTGGCCTGGTTTTGGCGCGGAATTTCGGCCTATGGGAAAGCCATTGATTGGCAATCGCTTAGACATGCCTTCGCTTGCCGGTCATGCGCCGGATGTGGAAGAATGAGCCATCATGGCCCTGCGGACCCGACTCCTTGATCGATCACGACGGTTTCAGACCCAACGTCGGCATTATCCTGAGTAATCGGGACCGTCGCTTATTTTGGGGTCGGCGCGTCGGCCAGAATGCCTGGCAATTTCCTCAGGGCGGGATCCGCTCCGACGAGACGCCTGAGCAAGCCATGTTTCGCGAGCTGGAAGAAGAGGTTGGCCTCGACGCCGGGCATGTCACCATCCTCGGTTGTACCCGCGGTTGGCTGCGGTACCACCTTCCCAAGCGCTATATCCGGCGGCACTGCGGTCCGACATGCATCGGACAAAAACAGGTCTGGTTCATGTTGCGTGTCGATTGCGGGGAAGATGCCTTCTGTCTGGATAAGACCGAGAAGCCTGAATTCGACGCCTGGCGCTGGGTGCGTTACTGGCAGCCATTGCATGAGGTCGTCTACTTTAAGCGACGCGTTTACTTACAGGCGCTCGAAGAATTGGCTCCGGCCCTGTATCCCGAGGGGCCGCCGGCGCGTGACGATGTCCAAACCCCGGCCGCCGGTTTCATGCGCCAGGGCGGACGATGACGCATCAGGTCCTGGAAGAATCCGAATCGGCGGCGGCTGCGATCGACGGCGTTGTTCCGGCTGCCGGGCTTCCCGTCGAACTCCACACGGCGCCCGCCGCGGGTTTGGGCCAGCGTCTGCCGATGCTCGAATCGCTGCGCCGGATCGTGCAGGAGGTCAACAACGCCCCGGACCTCGAGCGTGCGCTCATCATCATCGTGCAGCGTGTCAAACAGGCGGTCGGCGCGGATGTCTGCTCGGTCTACCTCAACGACTTCGACAATCGCCGGCATGTGCTCCATGCCACCGACGGGCTGCGCGCCCAGGCGGTCGGCCGGGTGCGCCTGGAGATGGGGCGTGGCCTGATCGGACTCGTCAGCGAGCGTGCCGAGCCGATCAACCTGGACGATGCGATCAGTCATCCGCGCTACCAGCGCATCACCGACACGGGCGAGGAGCGCTATCACGGTTTCCTCGGCGCACCCATCATTCAAAACCGCAAGGTGTTGGGCGTGCTGGTCCTGCGGCAACGCGAGAAGCGTCATTTTGCCGACGACGAGGTGACCTTCGTTGTCACGCTGGCGTCTCAGTTGGCCGGTGCCATCACCTTTGCGCGCACCAACGGCGAGCTGGCGCGTCTGCAGGACGACGGCATCCCGCAGCGCTTTCTTCCGGGATTGCCAGCCTCTCCCGGTGTCGGTATCGGCATCGCCGTCGTGGTCTATCCGCCCGCCGATCTGAATGCCGTGCCGGACCGGCGTCCGGACAACCCCGATAGCGAAGTCCAGGATTTCCTCGGCGCCGTGGAGCATGTGGCGGCCGATCTGGACCGGTTTGCGATGCGCACCCAGGCGCATCTCAGCGCCGAAGACATGGCCTTGTTCGACGCCTGGCGGTTGATGCTCGAAAGCGACACCCTGATCGACGGCACTCTGTCGCGTATCCGTTCGGGCAACTGGGCGCCGGGGGCGTTGCGTGAAACGATCGCCGAGCATGCCAAGGTGTTCGACGACATGGATGATGCGTACCTGCGCGAGCGTGCTTCGGATGTCCGCGATCTCGGTCGCTGCATCCTGACCCATCTGCAGAAGCTGACTGCGGCGCCGATACAATACGTTCCGAACACCATCCTGGTCGGCGATGAGCTGAGCGCCATGCAGATCGCCGATGTCCCGCGCGAGATGCTCGCCGGGATTGTCTCGACTACCGGCTCGGGTTCCTCGCACGTCGGCATTCTGGCGCGCGGGATGGGTGTGCCGGCGGCGATGGCTGTCGCCGACCTCCCGGTGGGACGCGTCGAGGGCCGTGAGCTGGTCGTCGATGGCTACCGCGGACGTGTCTATGTCGCGCCGGGCCCGACCGTCCGCGCGGAGTATCAGAGACTCGCCGCCGACGATGCCGCGCTGACCAATGAGCTGCAGGCCCTGCGCCATCTGCCCGCCGAGACCACAGATGGTTATCTGGTGCCGCTCTACTTAAACACCGGTCTGGTCTCCGAGGCGCGCCCTTTGGGGATCGAGGAGTCCGCCGGGGTCGGCCTGTACCGCACCGAGCTGCCCTTCATCGTACGCGACACCTTTCCGGGCGAGTCGGCGCAGATGTCCAATTATCGCCAGGTGCTCGAACTGTTCGCTCCGCGTCCGGTGACCATCCGCACCCTGGATATCGGCGGCGACAAGCCCTTGCCCTATTTCCCGATGCACGAGGCCAATCCCTTCCTCGGGTGGCGCGGGATTCGGATCACGCTGGACCAGCCCGAGATCTTTTTGACCCAGATCCGCGCGATCCTGCGGGCCTCGATCGGGCTGGATAACCTGCAGATCCTGCTGCCGATGATCAGCACGGTCGGGGAGGTGGACGAGGCCCTGCTCCTCATCCATCGCGCCCACGAGGAGCTGCTGGAGGAAGGCTATCAGGTCAAGTTGCCGCCGATCGGGGTCATGATCGAAGTTCCTGCCGCGGTGTATCAGTGCGAGGCACTGGCACGCCGCGTCGATTTTCTGTCGATCGGCACCAACGACTTGACGCAGTACCTGCTCGCGGTCGATCGCAACAACGCGCATGTGGCGAAACTCTACGACGAGTTTCACCCGGCGGTGCTGCGTGCCCTGTTGCAGATTCTCGCCGGCGCGCGGGTGCATGGTCGCGAGGTCAGCGTATGCGGTGAGATGGCCGGCGACCCGCTCGCCACCTTCCTGTTGGTCGGGATGGGTGTGCACAGCTTCAGTATGGGCGCGGGGAGTCTGCTGCGCGTCAAGCGGGTCATCCGCAGCATCAGCCGCGCGCGTGCGCGCGAGGTGCTCAAAGTGGCACTGCAATGCGAGGATGCGATCTCGGTGCGGCGGCTCCTGCTGGATGCGCTCGAAGCGGTCGGTCTCGGTGGGCTGGTGCGTCCCGGCAAGTAATCGGGCGGGCTTGCTTCCCGCTACTGGACAGGTCATGCGGGCAGGCGATGAGACATCCATTCCGCTGCCAAGTCGAGTCTGCGCTCAGGTCGCCTGGGTCGTCTCCGTCTCCGGAAAGCCCTTGCCTGGATTAAGTATCCCGGCCGGATCGAATTGACGCTGGATGTCGTGCATCAGCGCCAGTGTCGGGGCTTCGATCTCGCGGTCGACGAAGGCGCGTTTGGCGATCCCGACGCCATGCTCGCCCGAGAGCGTCCCGCCGAGCCTGAGCACCAGAGCAAACATCGCGTCCAGGCACTGCCCGGCGCGCTGCACCACCGCCGGATCATCCGGGTCGATCAGCAGATTCACATGGATGTTGCCGTTGCCCGCGTGGCCGAAGTTCACGATCTGCACCTCGCTCTGATTCGACAGCTGTTCCAATCCCTCGATGAATTCACCCATACGCGAAACCGGGACCACGACATCCTCATTGATCTTCTTGGGCGCGATATGCCGCAGCGCCGGGGACAGTGCCTTGCGGGTCTTCCAGAGTGCGGCGACCTCCTCGACTGTTTCGGCACGGCGCAGCTCGATCAGCCCCTCGC
>JBGSKP010000225.1:0-5190 GCA_041741175.1 Thiocapsa sp.
GCGACGACCTCCCCGTCGGTGGCGTCGGCCACCGCGCGGGTCCAGCTCACGAAGCAGCGGTGGAAAGCCTCCGGACGCAGCCGCGAGATCACCGTGGCGATGCAGTCGTGGGAGGGAATCCCGTTGGCGAACGGGGCGAACTTGCGCAGCCAGTCGAGCTTCTCCTCGCCGAACTCCTCCATCGCCTCCCGGGCCTCGGCGCCGCTGAGCACCGCACAGACCACCAACAGCAGAATTTCGGGCAATGGATACAGCTTGTGACGATCGACGCGATCGTCCGGAAGCGATGTAACATGTTCAAGAATGGCGACAGACATGGGAAACTCCTGAAATCGTTTCCCCAAGGGTGCCGCAGATGACTGTTGCAAGTGAAGTTTATATGCGCTCGCTCTGGGTTAAGGGGTTTGACTGCGGCGCCGCATGATGGCCATGATGTTGTCCGCGGCGAAGTCCACCGCATCGCGGAAGGGGTACAGAATCACCGGCGCGCCGATCTGCCACAGCTGTGCGCCCTGCGCGTCGTCGCGTGCGACGATGGCGATCTCGCCGGAGAAACGACGCTCGGCCAGGGCGTAGAGCAGCACGCGGTTTGAATCCAGGTCGGGCAGGGTGCTGATGGCCCAGCGCAATCCCTCCATGGGAAGACTATCCAGAAAGGCCGGGTCGTGGCCGTCGCCGAAGCGCACGATCAAGCCGGCGGCTGACAGGCTTCGCACGACGTCCGGATCACAATCCACACCGAGCACATGCAGACCCTCGTCGCGCAGGCGTCGCGCCAGGCGCAGTCCGTAGCGGCCAAGCCCGATCACAAGCACTTCTGGCTGGGCTTCGTCCGAAGAGGGGTTTTCGCCGGCGAGCTCGCGGTATGGCCGGCGTCGCTCGAACACGCCGAGCAGAGGTGCGAGGGCGCGGTACAAGGGATGCGAGTACAGGATCATGTAGGTCGACAGCGTGATGGTGATCAGCCCGACCAGGGTCGTCAACCCGAGCGCCTCGACCCCGATATGCCCCAGACCGATGCCCATCGCCACGAAGACGATCGAGAATTCGCTGATCTGGGCGACCGTCAGGCCCGCCAGAAATCCCGTTCGCTTGCGATAACCCATCCCGCCCATGATGGCCATCACGATCAACGGATTGCCGATAAGCACGAATAGCGACAGCCAGATCGCCGGCCAAACCTCGGCACCGAGGGTCGTCAGGTCAAGCTCGGCACCGAGATGGATGAAGAAGAAGAGCAGCAGAAAGTCGCGGATGCCCGTCAGGCGCGCGCTGATCACCTCGCGATAGGCGGTCGATGCCAATGAGAAACCGGCCAGGAAGGCCCCGGCTTCCTTGGAGAATCCGACCCATTCGCCGAGTGCCGCGAGCCCCGTGCCCCACGCGATCGCGAAGATCAGGAGCAGCTCCTGCGAGCGTGCGATGCGATGCAGCAGATCCGGGAGCACGTCGCGCATCAGCACGAACATCAGCACCGCCGCGGCCGCGATGCGCCCCACCAGGGAGATCGCGACATTCCAGGCCGACGCGTCGGCGCCCGTGCCAAGCGCGCTCATCGCCATCATCGCCAGCACGACGGCAATGTCCTGCACAATGAGAAAACCGATCGCGATGCGCCCGTGCAGCGCGTCAAGCTCACCCTTGTCGGAGAGCAGCTTGACGATGATGATGGTGCTCGAGAAGGTCAGCGCGACCGCGACATAGAGTGCTTCGACCAGTCCCTTGCCCAGGGCCAGGATAATCAGGAAGCCGAAGACGATCGTGAAGGCGAGCTGGCCCAAGCCGGTGGCCAAGGCGACCGGGCCGATGTCGCGTACCCGGGTCAGGTCGAGCTTCAGCCCCACCACGAACAGGAGCACCGCCACACCGACTTGGGCAAGCACCTCGATCTGATCGTGGGAGGTGACCAACGCGAATCCCGCCGGGCCGACCGCGATGCCGACGACGATATACGCAATCAGCAGGGGTTGCTTCAGGCGCACCGCAATCGCGCCCGCGCCGGCCGCGATCACCAGGAGAACGGCAAGCTCCGCAAAGGCATCGGTCATCGCAATCGCACCGTTCGATCCTCGCTTGATCCGTTGATTGTGGAGGACGTCACGTCAGCCGTGCTACGGGTACCGGCCAACCGCATCGCTCGCGTCCGAGTCTAGGTCCGAACAGGTGCTGCGTTCAGGCTCGCGCGGCGTCTGCACCGATTTGATCGCGCTCGGCGTGGTCGCGGCGGCCACCTTCCTGCCGCGTCGCGTGATCCGACTGCGACGTCGGTCGACTCTGAGCCCAAGGTACTTGAACTCCAGCAAGAGGTCGAGCGCGCGAAACCGGTGCATGTCCGGGCGCACGAGCAGCGCCAGATCGGCATAGCCGCGATCGGTCTCCAGCTCCGCCACCGCCATATCGAGCCGGTCGTCGAACAACAGTCAGCATGGCGCCGACCTCCGTCGCCGTGAAGCCGCACAGATCATTGAACTCCGGTTCCAGATCGATGCTTCATTCTGCTTGCGCCCGGACATCAGGATCCTATTGGCGAAGCTCTCGATGCAGTGATGACTCCAATTGCGTCGGATCGTCGTGGAGCTCAGGAGTCGATCCGGCTGGCACTGGAGTCGGGGGCGTGAGATCAGGCGTGATCACCTGCGCTGACAGCCGACACAGGCATTCCAGAAGCTTGGACTGGGCGAACAACCGCCGCAAGGTTCCCTGCGATCGCATCGAGAAGGACGCCCGCAACTTAGCAGAGAGACGAACCGGCATGGGCGACACCTTGACGACCGGCGATGTCTCCAGGCCGAGCCGGTGGATCAGCGCCGTCGCCAGTTCCTCGCCGATCAGTCGAGCCGGCACCGCCTCGGCCACGACCGTCGGTTGGACGGATTGCGGTCCGTTTGACGTATACCAGGCCGGGGGGATGTCCTGCTGGTTCAGCTCTCCAGCGGGTTTCCACTCCATGGCAGCGGTGTTCAGTGCGATCGCGACGAAGGCAAGATGAACCCGGCGCAAAGCCATCGTGGAAGCCATCGGGCTGCGGGGTTTGGATGTCATCGAGATGTGCTCTGAAATCGTCGCGTCGGCGTTTAACCGAGACCGGGCCTGCGGTATAAGGGTGGCTTTACGTCCGCCTAGAGAACATCCCGCATGTCGTCGAGCCGACTCTGCCGCACGCCAGCCTGCGAGCCAATCTGCAAACCGGCCGGCAAACCAGTCTGGTCCCAGACCATCATGGCTTGGCTCTTACTGGCTCTGGCTTTGCCCACGCTCGCGCAACGCGGCCCTGACCTGCCGGATTATCCCGCCGATCAGGTTGCACCCGGTCTCTATGTGATCCATGGACCCGTCGACTACCCGACTCCCGAGAACCAGGGGTTTATGAATAACCCCGCCTTCCTGGTGACGAACACAGGCGTGATCCTGGTGGATCCGGGATCGAGCGTGCAGACCGGGGAGATGGTGCTCCGCCAGATCCGCAAGGTCACCGATAAACCGCTGTTGGCCGTGCTGAACACGCATGTCCACGGCGACCACTGGCTCGGCAATCAGGCGATCCTGGCTGTTGCTCCGGCGGTGCCGATTTACGGCCACCCGAAGATGCTTGAGCAGATCGAGGCGGGGGCCGGCGAGGATTGGGTGCAGCGCATGATGAGCGCTACCGCCGGTGCTACGGAGGGAACAATCGCCAGGGGCCCGACCCATGCCCTGGACGGCGGCGAGACGCTCCCGCTCGGCGGCCTCACCGTCAAAACGCACTACTTCCCGCATGTGCACAGCACCTCGGATCTGATGTTCGAGATCCCGGAGCTCGGGGTTCTGTTTCTGGGGGACAACGCCTGTAACCGGCGCATCGTGCGCATGGACGACGGCTCTTTCACCGGTAGCATTGCCGCTCTGGATGAGATCAAGGCTACCGTGACGGCACAGGTTCTGGTGCCCGGTCACGGTTTGACCGGTGGCTGGGAGATCGTGGATGCCTACCGGGATTATCTGGCCGGCGTTTACGACGGTGTGGCGGCGCTATACGAAGACGGCGGGGACGACTTCGACATGAAGCCGCGTATCGCCGAGCAGCTTGCGCGTTTTAAGAACTGGCCGGGGTTCGAGGAGGAGTTAGGCAAGCACGTCTCGTTGGCCTATCTGGAGGTCGAAGCGACGGCATTTTGACCCCGCCAATACTGTGCTCCAGACCCCATGCTCCCGGCGCAGTGCTCCTGGTGCCTGGTGGCGTGACGGTCGAGCGGCTGATTCGCCATCAGCGATGGCTTATGACCACCAGTGCGGCGAGCATGACTCCGGCGAGCACCACCCGCAGGGCGGGCCACCTCAGGCGTGTCGGTGGATGTGCCGCCTGCTGGAGCATGAGGCTGTAAAGCGGTCGACCACCAAGCGCTTCGGCGGTGAAGGTCGCGACCAGACAGGTCATGATGATGGGCAGCGCCAGACTGAGTGCGCCGGTCATTTCGATCACCATCAGGATGCCGGTCAGGGGCGCGCGAATGGTCGCCGCGAGAAGCGCGCCCATGGCGGCAACCGCGAAGACACCCTGCGTCAGATGGAGCCCCGGCGCCAGTGGGATCAGGATCTGATCGAAGGCCGCGCCGAGGATGGTCCCGAGGGCCAGGAGCGGCACCAGAACCCCCCCCGGCAGGCCCAACCCAGCGCTGCCGGCCGTCGTGAGCAGCCGTGCGATCAACAGCATCACCAGGGGCAGCAATCCGATCGGGCTGCCGAGTAAGGATTCGATCAGATCTTCTCCGCCGCCCAGTGTCTGCGGCGCCCACCAGAGTAAGGGCCCCAGGCTCAGGCCCAACAGGGCGGCGGTGGTATAGGGGTAATGCCTTCGCAAGAGCCGAAAAACGTGCATTGAGCCGAGCAGCAGCCGGTTAAAGACCGCCCCCAACAGGCCGATCAACAGACCCAGTGCCAGAAATAGCGGGAGCGTCGCCAGCTGCGCCGTACCCAAATCCTGAATCGGCAGTGCCGGTCCTTGCCCGAGGGCCCAGCCGCTAACGATCACCGCCAGTGCACTGGCTAGAATGACCGTCTGGATAGCGGAGAAGCTGTACTGGAAGTGTTCGCGCCATTCCTCGGTGATAAAGACGATCGCCGCCAGCGGTGCATTGATGGCCGCGGCCAGTCCAGCCGCCGCCCCGGCCGCGATCAGGGTCCGTCCCTGGCCCGTCCCGAGACGCCCGGCGT